>DAOWHK010000176.1 GCA_030641465.1 Parachlamydiales bacterium
ATAGAATGGCATTTGGTACAGGTACTGGATCTGTTCATTTATTGGATGACTTTTTATTGGGTGCAACATTAACTATGCACGAAAATTCTGCTGATTTAGGTTGCAATTAGGGGGGGAACCCGAGAAAATCTAGCATGGCTTTTCCTGTATCTCGCGGTTTACCTCTATACGGAAAAGAGTGCATTGATAGCATAGGATTGTAGTTGAGCTCTATTATACTGTGATTTTGTTTTGTGGCGGGTCTTTTAGGCTCTTTGATAATTATATCTACTCCGCAAATGAATGCAGATACAGATTTAGAAGCTTTTAGAGCAATCTCTTTGTATGTTTCATGTATTTCCTCTGTCATATCGATGGGATCTCCACCCGTAGAAATATTTGAATTGGTTCTTAGATAGATTTTTTGTCCAATATGGGGAGTAGTTTTAGGTGTGCGATTTTTTTGTTTGAGAAATGCTTTTTCTATTTTTGATAGCCGAATATGCTCTTTTGGCTGTTTATAGCTATTTGGGTCCGTATTTTTATCTTGTATAAGCTTTTGAATGGTGTTTTTGCCATCCCCAATAACGTTTGCTGGATCTCTTTTTAATACTCCGATCATTTTTTTTCCAATAACTAGGAATCGGTATTCTTCCCCTTCTACAAATTCTTCAATGAGAATGGAGCTGTCATGCAGAAATGCGTGTTTTATGCATTTTTGAAAGTGTGTTTTCTCTCCGGGATTGCAAAAATCAATTCCAAGTCCATAGTTTGTAGTGTTGGGTTTAATGACAGATTTACAATGGGAATATTTGGGGTAATCAGAAATTGCTTCTTCGATGTTTTGATAACTCCCCCCTTGCGGAACTTGGAGTCCGTGTTCTTTTAATATTTGCTTCGTAATCTGCTTATTTCCCATGATGTGGGCGGAAATATAGCTATCTTTTGAGGTTTTTGTTGCTTGTTTAACGTATTCTGTAAGAGGCCCTTTTGTAAGACGAATAAAATTTTCTTTTCGATCAAGTATTTCTACAAGTACGCCCCTTTTGTGAGCCTCTCGAATCACAATTTGCGTCGATAGTTCTAAATCTTCATGGTCTTTTAAGATAAAGGCTCGTTTTTTCTCTAGGATCTTTTGGTCTTCAAGAGATTTTTCTGTAAGCTTTTTAAGAATTTTCTGCTTATTTGGGGGGAGGGGTTTGGAAAAGAAATTAGCTTTATGCTCTTTTGCAATGTGCATGCTAAAATTTTGTGCAGATTGTTTAGACTTATGAAGACCCTCCATCAAGATAGATGAGGGTGTGAGCTTAGGATGCATAATTTTTTGTTTTTGTAGATCGAGCGTTTTTATAAAAGATGTACCTAAGCATGCGGCAATAGGTTCCATGTGATCAAGAATTTCAAGAGCCCATTTTTGCATTGGAATTTTTTGATTGTCTTTTTCAAGTAAAAGAGAGGGATCTCTTCCAAAAAGGGCAACACTATCTTGATTTTGTAGAATCGTTTGCGCTATTTTCTCATCGATTAATGTATTTTTTGTGAAGAGACAAAAAAGCATAAACATATGTAAAAACTTCAACTGCTCATCTTGAATGCCAAGAGGGTAATAGGGATTAAGATCAATTGCGCGAATTTCTAGATATTCAACTCCTCCTTTTGAGCATTTTGGTCGAATGCGACTATAGTGCTCATTTGTGATTTGCAAAATATTTGCATTTAACTGCTTGGGGTTTTGATCCCATTTATTACCGAACTTTTCATATTCTTTTTTGGGAGTGGAAGTGGCTTGCTTTAAATCATGGAGATAATCCTCAAGCGTATTGAAAGAAATGGAGAGTTGTTCTTGCACTCTACTATAATAGCCAAGAGAGCTCATTCTAAGAGAGGTTGCGAACTTTCCGTATAATGTTTCAGGGTCATAAGAGTTTAGATTGCTGTCCTCTTTAAGGTAGGATTTATGAAGAAATGGGGATGCTCCGAAAAGATATGTGAGAAGCCATCCGTGACATAAAAAAGCGCGACTAAGCTTCATGTAGGAAGAAGAGATGAAATCTTGCAAAGAACCCTTTGTTTCTAATGCATGAAAATAGACTTCCCAAAAAGGTTTTATAAAGGAAAAATTATAATGGAGCCCCGAAATCATTTGCATCTTTGTGCCATAGCGATAAGTCAGGCCTTTCCTGTAAATTTCTTTTTCTTTTCCATCTGGGGAAGATCCGTACTCAGCAATTTGAATATTTTTTTCCTCAGGCAAAATTCCTGGCATGCTAAGGGGCCAGTGGACTTCACTTGGAAGTATCATATCGGTAAATTGATGCAGCTCCATTAAAAACTTTTCCGCCCTTTTATACGTCTTCATAGGAGGCGTTTTATATTCGAGCTGAGCTTCTCCAAAATCCGTATTGATATAGGGGTGCAGTAGTTTTGATCCTAACTTTTGAGGATGAGGTTTTGATGAAAGGGAGCCATTTTCTAAAACCCTTAAAGATTCTTTTTCAAGCCCTATTAAATAGTTTGAAAGAAGGTGTTTTTTGTTTGAAAAAATTAATAAATTCTTTTCTACTTTTGATTTCATTTAACTAAGCTTGTGTTTTTTGTTTATTTAAATATGGCGCTGATATATCCCTAAATTAGATGGGGTGATTATAAAGAATGACTGTTTATCAAAAAATAAAAATTCTACTTTTTCCTCTGCTTATTAGTGGAATTGCTTTGCTTTCGCTAAATAGTTGTAGCTCTTTAAAAAAAAATAAAGGTACAGCTGAGATCATCCCTTCTATTTCCATTGACAAATCTGCTAGCCAAGCGATTGCTTCCAAGGAATTTACATCAGGCACTTTTCCAGAGCAAAAGTGGTGGGAGATGTTTGCTGATCCGGCATTAAATAATCTTATTGAAAAAGCACTTTTAAATAGTCCAAGTTTGATGGCAGCAAAAGCGCGAGTAACCTTAGCTCAGCAAAACGCATTAAAAATAGGTAGCAAAAGGCTTCCAGAGCTAAATACCCATTTTGACACAAACTACCAGCATTTAAGTAAAGATGACCTTCTTCGCTATCCACCATCAAAAGTGCCAGCTGTTATAAATGATATTAATCTTGCCTTAGAGTTTAAATATGAATTTGATTTTTGGGGAAAGAATCAAAAAGCATTTCAAGCAGCTCTTGGAAAAGCTAGTGCAGAAATAGCAGAAAAAGAGCAGGCGCGCTTGATACTTGTGACATCTCTTGTGCAAAGCTATCTGAACTACGAAAAATATTTACGTCAATTAGAGTTAAAACAAAATTTTGAGGATGCACTTTCACAAAGACTAAAACTTATAAGGCAAAGGTTTGAAAATGGAGTCGACACCAAGATGCAAATAGATGATGAAGTGATTAAACTTGGGCAAATTGAGCAAGAGATAAAGCAGCTCAAAACATCTATGGAAATTGTGAAGAATCAAATGAAGTATTTAATAGGAGAGGGGCCAGACAGCACTCTTGAGATTGAGCTTTCCAACCTCAGCCTAAATCAGCCCATTCCTTTGCCAACAAATCTTACGCTTGATCTTCTTGCAAGAAGACCTGATCTCATGTCACTTATCTGGAATGTTGAAGCAGCAGCGAGCGAAATTGGTGTGGCAAAAGCTGCCTTTTATCCAAATATTGATCTAACAGCGCTTATTGGACTCCAAAGTTTGCACTGGAATAATTTATTTACAATCAATAGTTATAGAGCGCTCTTAAACCCTGCAATTCATTTACCACTATATACGGGGGGAAAGCTGAAAGCGAATCTTCTTGGGAAATGGGCAGAATATGATATTGCGATAGAAAAATATAACGACGCACTTCTTTTTGCAACCAAAGAAGTCTGTAATCAATTAAAAGTTCTAGAATCTCTTAGCAATCAAATTACGATAGAGCAGACAAGGCTTTCTGCAGAAATGGATCGCATGGAACTTTTTGAATCTCGGTATCAAGAAGGCGTTGGAAATTATTTAGAAGTTCTTGAGGCAAAAGAGAGATTGATCTCTTTGCAGCTAGAAGATACTTCCCTTGAGTTTAATCGAATGTCAGAAATCGTCCATCTGATGAAAGCGCTTGGAGGGGGATATCATCATGAATGATCCGCGTCGCAAAAAGCTGTTTTTTTTCCTTTTTAGCAGCATACTTCTAATTACTCTTCTTGTTTTCCTCTATTATTTTTTTGTCCTTCGCAATGAAGAATACACAGATGATGCCTATGTTACGGGAAATATGGTGCAGCTAACATCTCAAGTTTCAGGAACCATTGTTTCCATCAATACAGATAACACAGATTTTGTAAAAAAAGGGCAAATCCTCATTGCACTTGATCCAACAGATTACAAAATCGCCCTTGAAAAAAGTCGCAGCTCCCTTGCAATAGCTACTCGCCAAGTAGCAGAAATGTTTCAAAAGCTCGAGACACTTAGAAATGAAGTAAGAGTTAGAGAATCAAATCTTCTAAAAGCTGCGCAGGATTATGAAAATCGCGTGAAACTTGTCCAAATTGGTGCCGTATCCAAAGAAGAATTTGAGCATGCAGAGGCGGCTTTGCAATCTGCAGGTGCACTTCTCATTGCAAAAGAGCATGATTTTCTAGGTCAGGATCTTTTGGTTAAAAATACGACAATAAAAGATCACCCTCTTGTTAAAAAAGCTGCAGATGAATTTCGAGAGGCCTATGTGAATTTATCAAGATGTAAAATTGCAGCACCGGTTGATGGCTATATTGCAAAAAGATCTGCGCAAATCGGGGAGTTTATTCAAAAAACAAAACCACTTCTTGCTGTGATTCCCTTAAACGATATTTGGGTTGAAGCAAATTTTAAAGAAACGCAATTAAGTCAGATGCGGATTGGTCAGAGGGTAAAAATTCAATCTGATATTTATGGAAGGCAAGTATCCTACCAAGGAAAAATACTCGGGATTGGTGCAGGAACTGGAAGCGTATTTTCGATCATTCCTCCTCAAAACGCTACGGGCAATTGGATCAAAATCGTGCAGCGAGTGCCTGTAAAAGTCGCAGTAGATTCAGATCAAGTTGCAGACTTCCCTCTTCGCCTTGGGATGTCGATGCAAGCAACAGTCGACATTAAAAATAGCAAAGGAGAAGCTCTTGCGAGGCAAACAGAGATAAAACCGATTTATTCCACAAACGTCTATCAAACCCAAGAAAGGGGAGCGTCTTCAGAAATTGAAGAAATCATAGAGCAGAATTTATGATCAAACCCCTGGAAAAGCTCACATTACTTCTTGCAACCTTCGGGCTTTCCGCCTGCGTTTTTATGCAAGTGCTAGATTATTCGATTGCAAATGTTGCGATTCCCTATATCGCAGGAGATCTTGGGGTCAGTAATAATGACGGGACCTGGGTCATTACACTTTTTGCAGTTGGAAATGCGATCGCGCTTCCTCTTACTGGATTTTTAACAAAAAGATTTGGGCCCATCCGTGTTATGGTGACATCGACCATTCTTTTTACAATCATGTCCCTTATTTGCGGTATGTCTTGGAGCTTTCCCATGCTCATTGCCGCTCGATTTCTTCAAGGATTTGTCGCAGGACCACTAATCCCTCTTTCTCAAAGTTTGCTTCTTATGAGCTATCCCAAAGAAAAGAAAAATTTAGCTCTCGCACTATGGACAATGGTCGCGCTCGTTGGCCCAATTTCTGGCCCAATACTTGGCGGCTATCTAACAGAGAGCTATAGCTGGCCGTGGATTTTCTATGTCAACCTTCCAGTTGGCCTTTTTAGTAGTCTTATCGTTTGGAAAATTTTCAAAACAAGCGAGATCAAAGGCACAAAAACAAAAGTAGACTGGCAAGGTCTTTGTTTTCTTGCAGTTGGAGTTACACTGCTACAAATCATCCTTGATCGGGGAGAAGAACTCGATTGGTTTCGCTCAAAAACAATTATTGCTATGGCCATCATCTCCGTAATAGCTATTATTTGCCTCATTATCTGGGAAAAGACAGAGAAAAATCCCATCATTGAATTTAGCCTGTTTAAAAATCGAAATTTTCTCTTTGGAACAATTTTGGTTTCGCTCTCTTATATGCTGCTTTTTGGCATCATTGTTATTACACCTCTATGGCTTCAAACGCAAATGGGGTATACCGCTCTTGCCTCCGGCCTTGCCGTTTCCACGATGGGTCTTTTGCCCCTTGTTGCAGCGCCCCTTGTCGCAAAACTCATGGATCGCATGAGCCTTCGTTACCTACTAGCTTTTAGCTTTCTCGCCTTTGGTCTGACATCCCTATATTTTTCCACCTTCACACCACAAGTCAGTTTTCAAAAAATTGCCACCTCTAGATTCTATTTTGGCATCGGAATCTGCACGTGGCTAGCACCTCTTACAGGACTTGCATTTGCACAATTTCCCCATGACAAACTTGCAAGTGGGCAGGGGATATTTCATTTTTTTCGCATTCTTTGCGGGGGCATTGGCACCTCGATCTTTACAACCGTCTGGAATAGGAGAGAAGCTTTTCATCAAACAAGACTTGGAAGCGCTTTGACCGCTTTTAGTGAAAATTCAGAAGAAGCAATAGCAAAGCTTGCCCCATTTGGAGAAAAAAGTAAGGAAATGATAAATCAAGAGGTAGTGCATCAAGCCTATATGCTCTCGACAAACGACATATTTTGGGCCTCTGGCTGGATTTTTATCGCTTTTATGCTGCTGACTTTTGTCTTCAAAAAACGATCAAAGATTTTGGTTGCGACCTAAACCAAATCTTGAATTGATTTAGGTATAAAGTGCATGTACTTAATATCTTGGCTTTAAGTGAGAGGCTGTTAGTAGTCTTAGTGTTGGTTCTCCATACTGCCCAAGAGCAGTGATTAGTCCACTAAAAACATTTGCTTCGCCACCTTTATGGGCTATATTTTTTTCTTCAGTCATACATTCTCTAATAGCATTAGCATATCCGGATCTATCAGTAACTCGTGATCCAAGTTCGCTCATTTTACCTGTGCCGCGAGTTTTTTCTACATGCTTTTGAACGGAACGATAGAAAAGTTCAGGAGTGCACTTAGCCGCTCCACACTCTCCAGTGCTTGAATTTTTGACGACTACAGAAACAGAACCGTGATCGCTAACGTGTTCACCGAAAAGATCGATTAGTGTTTGAAATACAGTAAGTGCATCTTCTCTCACATCAGAATCCTCAGAAGCTGTAGCAGCGCCGTATCCATATCCTGTAGCTCCGGTAGGAGTAATATTCGTTGAAGCCATTAATCTATCCTCATGTGTAAATTTTCAAAGAATCTTAAAATAAAAAATGAGTATACAAACAGATTGATTAAACATTAAGAAAATATAAATTCCCTACTTCTGAATAGTTATGCGACACTAACCTGTTTTCCATTGCAAAAACGACTGTTGAAATATGTTACAGCAAGAATCTTTAAGATATCTTGATATTATTTGGTTTTTGCATTTAAATATTTTATTACTATTAATTCAAAATGTGAGAATACAGATGATCCCAAGTGATTTAGCTCGAACTCCTGCTGCGGCTATTGCATCAGACGAAGCCTCTTCAAGAGAAGTTCCTCGATTATCAGAATCTGAGATAACAAGAATAGCTAATCGTACTATTAATCAATTGAAAGAGATTTTTGAAACACATAACAAAAAGGAATTTACAGATTCTGGACAAGATGAACCGTGTAATCCAAAAAAAGTTTACGCGATCGTTAAAAAACTAGTCAACGATGAACATGGTGCTGATAAGATGAGCGTGTTAACTAAAAAAGTGCCATTAGAAAAACAAGAAGAGTTGTGTGCCGCAATTTTTGATTGTTTAACTTTTCAATTAGATGCTGCTAATACAGTCTCGGATGAGAGAGATGATCCAGCTGCTGCGTTGTTTACTCCATTGGGTAAGTATGCAGAACCTTCATTGAAACTTCTAAATGTTTCTGAACTTTTAACTTCAGTTTTCAATATGTATATATGTGATTTAGCTCAGACTCCTACTGGAGTTAGAGTATTAGAAGAAGAATCTCCCAGAGAAGTTCCTCGATTATCAGAACCTGAGATAATTAGAGTAGCTCATCGGTGTATTAATATGTTGAATGTGATTGTTAAAATAGATACCAAAGCGGAATACACTGATTCTGGAGAAGATAAACCGTGTGATCCAAAAATGGTTTATGCGGTTGTTAAAGAATTTGCCAACCACACACATGGTGCTGATAAGATGAGCGAGTTAACTAAAAAAGTGCCACCAGAAAAACAAGAAGAGTTGTGTGCCGCAATTTATGATTGTTTAACTTTTCTACTAACTGCTTCCAAGACAAAATTAGATGGCATAGAGAATGAGGGTTATAGGTTACTTACTCAAATGGGTGACTATGCTGAAGCTTCATTGAAAATACTAATTGTTACTGAACTTTTAAATATTGAATAATTGTTAAGAAAATATAAATGTGTGTAGGCGTAATTGAGAGGCTCGAAGAGCAATGATTTGTATAGGAGATTTGGGAACAAATATCGAAATTTTCTTCTGCTAAATTTTTAGAAAAGAATCCAGCATATATACACAAAACACTTGAAGAATTGGGTTTTGACTACGTCGGTTTTCCTTCATAATTTTTGTCGTCACTCGTGCTTTACCTCCCAGCAATGCCTACTTGATCCGGTCCAAAATTCTAAAGAGCTTCTTTGTAAATTCTTAAGTATTGAATCGGTTTGTGTAAACTTAATAAGTCGCTTGGGAAATATCTGATTCTCGTGTATACTGTCACTCGTTATGTGGCATTAAATGGAGAATTTTTAATAAGTGGCAACCCCTGTAAAAACGACAATTGATTGGTATGATAAAGAAGCTCATGTACGCTTTGCAAACGACCAAAAGCTTTATGAAAAAAAGTATGTAGAGGAAGCCAAATGGATTCCAAATCATACGGAAATTACTGTCACAACTCCAACACAGTCGCAGTACGATACACTTCTTGAGACTGATAAGGGGCATGTTGCGTGGGGATTTTTTGAGGAACCAGAAAATTTTAAGCAGCAGAGTAATCGCTTTTTTAAATTAGACATTCTTCCAAACATCGATATTGCTGATGTATTAGAGGTGTTTGAGCAAAAAATGGATCAAGCAATCAAAACTCTTGAAGGGACTTATCAGCGAGGAGTAAAGACCGTAATGGCTCTTCTTGAGTGCTTGGTATCTTTAAGTGAAATGCTTGTAAGAATAGTAGCTGAGAGGCTCCAATTCCAAAAAGGGTAATTTAATGTACTAAATTACCTAGATTCCTTCATCTTTTTCAAAGATTCTCTCATTTTTTGCATTCGTCGATTCATCACTTGTGAGAGGAAATCAAAGAGATTTTTCTTAAATTGCTTGCGAAATGTAGGGTCTTCCATTTTCGGATTAAAGGAGTTATAAAAATTCTCAAATCCGTCGGCGGCGATTTCTTCTTTTTGCTGGGCGATTTTTTGAGAGCTGCTATTGATTGGGGGCACTTGTTTTTAATCCTCTTTCAAATTCTTCAGGTGAGCCTGATTGGCTTTTAAATAGATCCGTTTCACTTGCTGTAATTTCTGTGTGGTCTTTTGTATTATTGATGATTGTAGGATGTACAAAGATGATCACGTTACGCTTTTCGTCATCGGTTGTCGTTTTGCTAAATGCAGCTCCAATAAAAGGCAACCCTCCAAGGCAGGGGATTCCTGATTTGCGATGGGTTTTGGTGTTGCGCATCATGCCACTTAGTACAAGAAAATTTTGATCGGGCACATGCACTCTTGTCACCATATTTGTTTTGGTTGTTTGAATGCCATTTACATGATTCACTGTGCTGATAAGATTATTTGTGGCTTCTGTAATTTCTTCAGAGAGCTCAAGTGTGATAATATCATCTTCTCCAAGATATGGGGTGATATTAAGACTCACACCGATATCACGGTACTCAATATTTGCTGTCGTTTGCTGGCTAGATCCGATAGTTTCTACGACAGATCCTGTGAAAGGAATATTGTCTCCAACAAAGATTGTAGAGAGTTTATTATCTTGAGTAATGATTTTTTGATTGAGGATGATTGTGCTATCTCCCTCTTCTTGAAGAGCGGAAACTAAGCTTGCTAAGGATAGGAAAGATTTTCCTTTATGGAAGATAAGGTCTCCTATAACTCCTAGATCAAATCCGTTGCCAAGAGGGAATTGATTTGTTCCAGTTGGTGGATTCGAGGCATTTACTTCCTTAAAAGTGTTTGCAAAGCTTGAGGGTTTTTTTCCTGGAGCAAAATTCCCACCTGCAAATCCCAGTTTGTCTTTAAGTTTTCCGCCTCCTGCCCATTGCAGGCCAAAATCTAATCCATTTTTTACATCAGTTTCAATGACTAGAACTTCGATAAACACTTGTTTTTGTGGGACGTCTAAACTTTTTATGAGGCTCGTTAGTTGAGTTAGAGATTTTTCCGATCCAGAATATAAAATAGAATTTGTTGATTCTACCCACTGCATCGATAATATCGCTTGTTTAAGAAGAGCATCATCGTGCCTTCCTGAAAGACCTGTAGCTATTTGCTTGATGGCCCCTTCGATTTCTGAGCCTTTATTATATTGCAGTTTATAGACAAAAAATTCACTTGGTTTTTCTACAGGAACCATGAAATCAAGAGGGGTGAGCGTCGTATTGCCATTTGCAGTTTCTTCAAGTAGTGAGTAGGAACCTTCTGAAAGATCGGGCTTTTTAGAATGAGTAAGTAGCATTTGATGTTTATGGAAGGCGATTTCTGAGGCGTCCATTCGTTCGATGAGAAAATAATCATTTTTCGGTCGCGCCTTGAATCCGTGTTGATTGAGAAGATCAATGAGCAGATTGAGAATATGATCAGTCGGTGTAGGCTTTCCAGAAACAAGCGTGATGGTAAAATCTAGAAGTTTTTCATCAAATAGAAAATTGACTTCAGAGATTTTACTCACAAAGCGGATGAACTCTACGATGGATACATCATTGAAGTTTATGACAAATTTTCCAGGAAGTTCGGACTCTATGGATTGTGCGTAGGGAATTTCTTCAGCCTTTAGAGAGAGAGTTGAAGAAATCAGGAAAAATAAGAGTAAAAATCTAGTAAGGATCATAATGTATGCTAATGTACTTTGTTGGTTAAGGATGGCTGGAAACGCCTATATCATATCAAGAACAGTTAATTTCAAAATAGGAGATTTTTTATTCAAATATGAAAAAGTGGGCAGAAAAAAACAAGTAATTATTCTAAATCACGCTCAGAAAGGTACATAAGCAATATTCATTCTAGCTTTTCTTAATGAAAAATTAATCTAGGTTTTGTATGGAAATTACGGGAATTTCTTCCGAGAGGGGGATTTGAAAAATTTTTGTATAAAAATAAAGCTCAGCTTCTAAGCATTTTTTTATCGTTTCTGCCATCCGAAATCCATGACCTTCGTTTTCAAAAAGGAGGTAGGAGACTGGAATTCCTTTTTTTAATAGAGCCTTGTACATCATTTCTGCTTGATTGGGTAAGACTACTTTATCGTCAGCTCCTTGGAGTAATAAAAGGGGGCAGGAAAGCTTGTCTATGTGATGAATGGGACCACGCTTTAAGTAGAGATCTTTTTTTTCAGGATAAGGGCCGATTAGTTGATCGAGATATCTGGCTTCAAATTTATGCGTATCACTTACTAGTGCCTCTAAATCAGAGACTCCGTAGTAACTAACTCCCGCTTTAAATACATCTCTAAAAGTGAGAGCTGCTAAGGTTGTATAGCCGCCAGCACTTCCCCCTTTAATAATCAATCTTTCGGGATCTGCTTGTTTGTTTTGAACAAGGAATTTTGCACCATTTATGCAGTCATCCACATCGACAACGCCCCAAGTTCCATTCAGCCTTTCGCGGTAAGCTCTTCCGTGGCCAGTACTTCCTCCATAATTAACATCTAAAATGCCAAATCCGCGACTTGTCCAATATTGAAATTCGAGATTTAATGTGGATTTGACGTGGCCAGATGGCCCACCATGACTTTTTACAATGAGTGGAGCAAGTTGCTTTGGATCTTCTTCGTAGTCTTTGTTTTTTGGAGGATAAAAAAAGGCGAAGGCTGTTTTGTCATTTTCTGTGGGGAATTCGATGAGCTTTCCTTCAGAAATATATCCTGGATCAAGATCAGTAGAGAGACTTTTGCGAATAAGTTCTATTTTTAATGAGATGGGATCAACGGTAATAAGGGAAAGAGGCTTTAGTGGGGATCCAGCCTCACAAACAAGAAGCTTTGAAGTAGTATGGAGATTTTGAAAGGTTTTGTAGGGAAGGTCTAACATGGTTAGCGTGTTTGTATCAGGATCTAAAATTGCTAAATGATCGATTCCAAATGTTGTATAAATGCAGGCTATTTGCATGCGACCTTCAAGCTCAAAAAAATCAAATCGAGAGGTTCCAAAGATCCACTGAGCTTCTCCAAATTCTGCATCCATTGGATATAGAGATTCTTCCTTTCCATCAATGAGTCGATATAGATTCCAGTATCCAGATCTGTCTGATGTATAGTAAAGATATCCATCAGGCCCCCATTTTGGTCCATAGATCGATTCTGTTTTACCCCCTGCAACCATCCTTGGACCTAAAATCGTTCCGTCTGGATTTATTGCAGCGATCCAAAGCGAAGATCCGTCCCAGGGCATATTTGGCATATCCCACGTGATCCAGGCAAGCATTGAACCATCTGGATGCGCAGTTGGAGATGCATAAAAATCGTGACCTTCATGAATTGTATGAATATTTTTTGAATCAAGGTCTATTTTTACAAGCGAGTTTATGACTTTGTTATCATGAAGGTGTTTTTCTTCGATCGAGTATAAACAGTTAATATGTGGATGTTTTACATGATTTGCGTACCGATGCTTCTTCGTAATGATAGAGGGGTCTTGATCTTTAGAAAAGTGATAGAGATATTGATCTTGGAAATTAGAAAAAAAAATCTCTCCATTTTCTACACAGATGGCGCCTCCTCCATATTCATGCACTTTTGAGCGAGCGTTATATTGCTGAGGGAGGATTTCTTCGAGCTTTCCTTCATTCCACTTTAAAATGGTAGATCGCCCTTTTTCACTTGGCCTTGACTCCACAAAATAGATTTCTTCTAGATCAATATGAACTTCTCCAAGCCGTACGGACTGAGCTGTGATAAGCTCGGGTGTAATGGGGGATTTCCAAGTCATCTGTGATTCCTCTTTTTTAGCGATAATAGTTTGATCCTTTTTGCAAAGTTCTGTAGGCAAGTAAATGACAAATGATAAAGGCTGCAAGTGTAATAGAAAAAGCAAGAAGGATATTTGTATCAGATTTGCCAATGATGCCATAGCGAAAGCCGTTGATAATATAAAGTAGTGGGTTAAAGAGAGAAATTTTTTGCCAAATCGGGTGCAAATTTTCCAGCGTAAAAAAAACGCCGCCAAGATAGATAAGAGGGGTTAAAATAAATGCGCTCACGCCGCCTATTTGCTCAAAACTTTTGGCCCACATCCCGATTGCAATACCAAGCTGCGCAAACGTGAGGGTGCCAACTGTCATAAACAGAACTAAGATTAGTGGATGCTTGATCGTGAGAAATAGACCAGAGTCTAGGAAATAAAAAAGAGAGCCTATGACAAAAGTAAGAATTCCCACAATGAATCCTCTTGAAAGAGATGCTAGGCTTTTTGCCCAAATAATTTGCTCTTTTGTAAGAGGGGCTGTGCGAAGGTCCTGAAGTTCGTTGACATATTTTGCGCCAGTGATACAACCCGTAGAGTTCTCAAAAGCATTTTTTACCATATTCATTGCAAGAAGACCTGGAATCAAAAAGACAAGATAGGGAATGGAAGCTTCTGATTGAATAGCACTACCCAAACTTACCCCAAAAATGAGAAAATAAAGAGCAGAGCTAATAATTGGCGCACCAATTGTTTGTAGAGGCACCTGAAAATAGCGCATGCATTCTTTTTTTAATAATCCAATCAGCTGGTGAAAATAGTTCATTTTACTCCTTCAAAATATGTTGAAAAGCATCTTCTAAAGTACCTTCTCGAATCGATAAATCCTTTATCGCATTTAAATCGAGGGCAAGATCATTTAGTAAGGTGCGAAGAGTAATATCTTTTGGAAGCGTAAATTCAAGAAGGGGACCTTTACTATTTGATAAATAAGGGTGACTAAAGTGTGGTATTTCTTTTTCTAAGGTAATCGTAATTTTTCGAAACGTATGCTTTAGAAGGTTTTGTGTCTCGTCTACAGTTTTTAGCTTTCCCCGTTGTAAAATTCCAATCCGATCACAAAGGAGTTCCGCCTCTTCAAGGTAGTGCGTTGTGAGAATAATCGATGTATTTGCATCTTTTAATTCTCGAATGAATTTCCAAAGACCTGCCCGAAGCTCAATATCAACGCCAGCTGTTGGCTCATCGAGAAGAATAATTTTTGGCTTGTGTACAAGCGCCTTGCAAATAAGCAGTCGACGCTTCATTCCACCGCTTAACATCCCTACAGCTTTTTTTCGATGATCCCAAAGGTCCATTTTTTTCAAAAGATATTCAATATAGGGACCATTATTTGGGATACCAAAGTAGGAAGAATGAAACGATAGAATTTTTTCTACATTGAAAAATTGATGATGCACGAGCTCTTGAGGAACAAAGCCAATTTGCTCTTTAGCAAACCGCGGATTTTGCAAAGCATCTTTTCCAAATACAGAAATTGAGCCACTATCAGGCTTTAGCAAACTCATAATCATAGAGATGATGGTAGTTTTCCCCGCTCCATTTGGCCCAAGCAGTCCAAAAATCTCTCCAGGTTTTATCTCGAAGGAAACGTCAGATACAGCCATGTGCGATCCGAATGATTTACAAAGATGCTGAATGGAAAGGGGAAGAGACATTAGTTTTTTTTCCTATCAAGTATTAAGTGACAAAGATCTGCTAAAAAAATACCAGCGAATCCAAATAAAATAAAGGGTTCATATCGATGAAAGAATTTTAGAAAGGAGTGTTTTGAAGGAATCACCTGGTAAACCAAATAGAAAATTCCAAGAGCAATCATGGCAAGCCATAGAATACGCGTTAATGATCCAAAAAGAGGGGAATGGGAAATTCCTCTATGAGCAAATACTCGTGAATACAAACGAAAGGGCATCGTTAGAATGCCTCTAATCGAAAAAGGCTTAATTTGATGCGCTAAGTCCATGTCGGGACTCATGAAAAGCGTGCTATAAAGGAAGGCTCCAGCGAAAGCGACTGTATGCTCCTTTGGGGGATTTATAAAATATATAAGGGTGAAAAGGAGCACAGGAAGAGCGAGAAGCAGATTGAATTTTGTATGTGTCTTATATTGTGACATTTTGTTTAAGCTTTTTTTGTAGGTATTCTTCAAGAGATGGAGAGTGGCTATGCAGCCACGATTTTAGGTCCTCTGTTCCGCTTGTTAATTCATCTTTGAGGCTTTTGGGAGGGGCTGTGGAAAATTCCCCGATATCAATTTCCATGGCTGTTTTACCAAAAATACCGATGTTGCGCTCGCAGTTGATATCTAGATCAGATATGCCTTTTTCTACTCGGTTAATGATTAAGTTTAGAATGGAGTCGATGAGCTCTTTTGCCTCGGTTAGGCGATTTTCTAAAATGAGCTCATTGAGAACGGTAAATGTGGGCTGGGCATATTTTTGAATGAGGAATTCCATGTTGTCAAGATTGAGGGAAAAGGGTTTTCCGTGCTGATCTATGAGGGGAAGCTTTTTGTTTAAATGGCTTGTTTTTGTGAGATGAAGATAAAGGGTTCCTGTTTCTTCGCTTAGCTCGTGATAGGCAATTTGATAGCTTTGATAGGTTTTTTCTCGGAGTTTTTTTCGCGTTTCCAATTTTTGTTTGCGACTAGCAAGGGAATATTTATCAAAAAAATGGCCTGAGTTCATGTGTTTTTGTTTAAAAAATTTGATCACGTATTTTTGATCTTCACTAAGAAATGCGTAGCACTCTTTTCCGCTTCCTAAATATGTGTATGTTTGATCAAGG
Organism: Parachlamydiales bacterium; assembly: GCA_030641465.1. Taxonomy (GTDB): domain Bacteria; phylum Chlamydiota; class Chlamydiia; order Chlamydiales; family Simkaniaceae; genus DAOWHK01. The sequence continues at coordinate 15,999 of DAOWHK010000176.1, forward strand.
ATTTTTTTTGGTAAGAGGGGCTGCTTTGTATCCCAGATTTTTTGGTAGGGATGGTGAGATGCGATTTTACTCGTGCAAAATCCTTCTGTTCTTTTGAAGTGGCCATAGGAAAGGGCTCCGCAAAGCAGTAGTATTAGGGGGAGAAAAAGCTTTAGGGTGCGTTTTTTCATAGAGATTCAAGAGTCGCTTGAGTAAGAGATTGTAATTGCTTGCTGTGATTTGGATAGGTATTATCCATCCAATCTTGGACTTGCTTTGCTATGTAGTGAAGATCTTCTTTGCAGCGACTTTGAGCTTTAGGGTCTTCACGGAGTTTATCAAGGTCAATTTCCATGGCTCTATCTTCTAAAAAACCAAAATTTTTGTAAATTTGCATGTCTGCATCTTTGAGTCCTTTTTGCGATCTTGTAATGATCGTTTCATAAAGAGATTCGATGAGCTGAAAAGCTGTTTCTAGTTGGTAATTATCGATTAAGGATGCGAGCTTTTCAAAACCAAGAGTTGCTTTTTTCTGAATGAGGAATTCGTAGTTATCAATATCTAGAAAGTGATTTTTTTTATTTTGGTCGATGATTTTGAGGGATTTATTGAGATATTTGGTTTTATTTAGGTGGAGAAAAATAAGTCCTGTTTCTTCGCTTAGGTGAGTATAGGCAAGTTTATAGCTGTTATATGTTTGATTACGCAGCTTTGTGCGACTCTTTAGTGCTCTTAAGCGATGTTTATTCAGCTTATTTGGTAGGGGGAGGTAATTTTCCCATATTTTTGTACGTAAATGTTTTTGTTTAAAAAATTTAATGACATATTTTCCGTCTATGCTCTCGAATGCGTAGCAGTGATTGCCACTTGCAAGGTAGGAGAAGGGTTGATCGAGGATTTCATCTGTGAGTTTTTTTTCTAGCGTTGTTAATGTGCCGACATTCCAATCTGGATTGAAGGTATGATAAGATGTGATTTTTTTTACTGTGAATCCTTTTTTGCGTGCACTGCAAATAGAAAAGATAATTGTTAATGCAAGGATAGAGCTTACATTGAAAAGAATGAGACGCACTCGTTTATTAAATTTATTGGCCATAATTTTCATGCAGTAAAAAGATCCTATGCAAAACCAAATCTTAAAGAGGCATTTTTGTTAAGATTTTGTTTGTAAGTGAACTAGGTCCTGGTTCATTCCATAAATTAATACAGGAATGGATAATGTTTTTAAAAAGGGTGTAATTTTTCTCATCTTCAAACCGGATGAGATAGCTTAAGCAGTGAATATCATATACATTGAGACTTGAATGGGTAATCTCGAGGTATTTAATATCTGAGTGACTTATTGTATACAGTAAATGAGAGATGAGGCTTGGAGTCGTTGTACCTAAAACTAGAAGAAGATGATCATCAATCATTTGGGTTTTAATTAAGTAGTGATCTTCACTAAAGTCGTTTTCTAGTATTTCTAAAAGTTGGAGAAATTGTGCTTTTAGTAAAGTTGGCTCTAGCATGCTTTGCATGTATGTAGGAGTTAGGGAGAAGAAAAAGTTTTCTAAAAGGAAGTCATTTCGAATATTGATTTTTTGAAGTAGCGTTTGCAATTCTGTAAAGATTTCATTTTGCTTAGAAATCATTCCACCATTGTAGTCTCTTAAGTCCCCGAGTATTGTATTTAAATGGGTAATTACTGCTTGACGAGCACTATAGAGATTTAAAGAGTAGTCTTTTCTAATGAATGGCTTTTTATCAAGAGAAAGTTGGAATACATGAGCAGCTTTTGGATACTTCTTTCTTAATATTCCTACGATTTTTCGTTCATGGTCAAATATTTTCACAGGAGTTGAGCTAGATTTGAAGAGATTTTCTAAAGAGTCTTGATTTTCTTTTTCAAGTCGAAGCAGTATTACAGTAAAGGTGACTTCTTCGAGTGATTGTTCATGAAAATTAACAATCATTTGGGGGATATCTTGAACGTATTTGAGTTGGTTCGAAAGTATCACAATATTCCGCATCACTTCTTCTTCATTTCTCAGCATGAAGATAGGATTAACAACGGTTTCTACTCGACTTTTTAGTTCGCGTGGTAAGTTTTTATGAAGATTTTTTATTTCTTGAATGGAAAAGTTTTCCTTAGATTCTTTACTTACTTCTAAATAGAGTGTGCGAATTTTCTCACTCCCTCTCCTGTCAATCAGTAAAGATTGTTTAACCATATTGCACTCTGGAAGGAAGTGTTGGATCGCTTTTAGGATATGTTTATCTTCAAAAATTTCGTTTTCGTTGACGAAATTAATGGCAATAAGAATCCCAAGAACCGATAACTTTTCGTTCTCTTGAGAAATTTTTGTATGCATCAGTTTCATACTAAGATGACGTTTTGTGGGGCTACTTACAACCGCATGCCCGAGCATTTTTCTAAAAAGATACTGATAGGATATAATTCGATTTAGATGGCGCACTTTTCGATTCGCTGTAAAGTGATCCCTCATTAATAGAACAAAATGCTGTATCTCTTTAAAAATATCCCCATCAAATGCATGAGGTTTTAGCTCAAGAAGAGGGGCAAGTTGTTCTTGGATTTTTGTAACCTTATCTTCTGCAGCAGCTTTGATGAGCAAATGCTGCATTTGATCGAACATACTATTGTTAAATTCTTTAAGAGGTTGATTAATTAGGGATGCAATGTTTTCCTGAATGATAATTTTTTTCTGGTCGAGAGATAGATTTTTTTGAAGCACAACCATTCGAGTATGTTGTACTGCTAAAATATTTCTTCTAATTTCACGAATCACATTTGGTAAGTTGTTTTGAACCTGCTTCAAGTCTTTATTATTTTCTACGTGGATAATAAGTTCATTTATAAAGTATTGCATCCCTGGGTTTGCTATAAATTCAAAATTTAAACAGCGTGTAATAACTAGATTTAGTTGTTTTCCGGGGATAAGCCAACGACTGCCCATATCTCCCATATAACGACCAGCGCCTTGTGTATATTTTGCTTTGCAAAGAATTGTAATAGAGATTGTTGATGGAGCCATATTCCCAATAGAAAAGTATGGAATAGGAAGCATCTGATCTACTTTATTGTAGTAATCTTGATCATTTTCTGCCAGAATGTCTTCTGGCATCACTCGATGGATTAATTTTTCCATGGAATTTACATATATATCAAAGGTTTGTTTATGCTCTTCAGGGCTTGCAAATGAAGATTTGATTCTAAGTCTTTTTTTGTCCATGTTACTCATTTAATCCTTGCTTCTCAAAATGTGCGTAGTTGAAGTGCACCGATCCAATAGGGGAGACGTACACGTCTTTTAAATATGGCTTTTGTAAATAGGCATAGTTCCAATGAAATAGAGGCGCTAGAGGAAAATCATCAATGAAAATTTTTTCAGCCTGCTCTAAAATAGCAAATCTTTTGGAAGGATCTTTGCATTGCATGGAATCATCGAGTAATTGGATGTACTCAGAGTTTTCCCATCCGGGATGATTAAGCCTATTCGTTTTTAGTTTGAACCTGTCTAATATGTTCATCTGATCATTATACTGCGCTACCCACATGTATTCACAAAATTGGTAATCTTTGCGAGCGAGTTTATCGAGAAAAACACGAAATTCGGTGTTTGCAAGTTTCACCTGCACGCCTAATACTTCATTCCACTGCTGTTGCAAAGCTTCTGCAATTTTTTTATAAACTTCATTTGTCACGTGGTAAAAGGTGAGTTTATTTAATTCTTCAGGCTGAAGGTTCAACTCTTTAAGCCCTTCTTGAAAGTGGTGTCTTGCAAGTTGATAATTTGCATCTTTGAAATATTCTTGATTTTCCCCATTTTTAAGAATAGGCGGTACGCTACCTGTTGCAACAATTTCACCAAGTTGTGTGATATTATCTACTATGGATTGTCTGTTAATTGCATAAGAAAATGCTTTTCTCATATGTAAATTATTGAAAGGAAATGTGTTTACATTGAAGCAGCACATAGTTGTTGCGCCAACTTGCTGTGTAATAATTTCCCCATTTTTAATGAGCGTTGGTCTTGAATCAAGGGGGATTGCGGAAAAAGGATTTCCCACCATATCAAGATCACCTGTTTCATACATATCAAGGGCTGTATTTTCATCATTTATAAAGCAAATATCGATTCCAGATAGCTGCACATCGTCTACGTCCCAATAATGCATGTTTTTCTTTAGGCTGATGTAGTTATTATGTTGCCACTCTTTTAGTGCAAAAGGACCATTGCAGATAAAATTATTGTTGGCAGTATCCGCCCAAGTAGGATGAGTTAATACGTTTTGATGAGGGACGGGAAAAAATACACAAAATGAGGTGAGGTCTAGGAAGTAGGGAGTTGCATTTTCTAGTTCTACAACAAGGGTTTTAGTGTCTGTAGCTGTTACTCCAATTGCGCTTAATGGAACTAATCCATTTTTTGCAGACTCTGCATTTTTAATAGGATAAAGTAAGTTTGCATTGGGGCAAGGAAAAAGCGGGTCAAGCATTGCTTTCCATGCAAATTCAAAGTCGTATGCTACAAGGTCTGTTCCATCTGACCATTTGGAGTCTTTTAAATGGAAGGTGTATATCGTTCCATCTTCAGAAATATCAATGGACTTAGCAAGTGCAAGATTATTGCTTGAATGTGGTGTCATTCGAGTTAGACCTTCAAAAAGCATGAACTGCATGGAAGAGGAAATAACATCGCCCCCTTTTCTTGGGTCTAAGGTTGGTGGATCATGGGGAAAATTGATTTTTAGAATATTTTTCTTCATTCTTGAAGAAGATGAGGAAGGATGACAAGAGAAGGCGAGTAGTAGAACTAAAAAAGAGATAATGTGTCGGTATTTACTCATAGATTGTCCTTTGTAGTATCTCATTTATAAAATGTTAGATTACAAATATATTTCATTTTTTGTTTTTGTAAACATAAAAGATGACATTTGGGAATGTTTTTAGGAAGCACCGAACAACTTCAAAATTTCCACTTTCTCAACACTCCCTTTAGATGGATTTTTGGGAAAAACTTTTTGAGAGCAGGCCCTTTTTGTCCAAAAGGCGCTGAAGCAGGATCTGCGGGGTTATTCAGTGCTTTTTTTATTGAAGGCTTTCTAGAAAAACATGTTGATATTGAAGGTGTCCTAGGGGAGAAATTTCAAGACCTTTGACTTTGGAGTTTTGCAGATAAAAAAGCGTATAGTGATAAAGGGGCGCAATTGGCATTTCTTGCATAAGGATTTCTTCTGCTCTTTGAAAAAGATGATCCCTAGACTTTGCATTTTTTGCAAAAAAGGAATCCTGTAATAACTGTGTATACTCTACGTTTGAAAAGCCGCAGTAGTTTTTCTTCATTGATGGATCCATAAAGCGCTCAAGAACATTCATTTGATCGGGAAATTGTGTAATAAGTGACATGTGGGCTATGTCATAATGACGTCTATGCAGAAGGTCTAGAAATACTTTAAGTTCAAAACATTGCAGTTTCACATGAATGCCGAGCGTTTCTCTCCACTGACTTTGAATGATCAGTGCAATTTTCTTTTGTAGATCGGATGCAAAATAGCTATAGGTTAAGATAGGATAATCTTTTATATTTAGATTTAGTTCCTTGAGCCCTTTTTCAAAATATTTTTTTGCGAGATTTTTTTGAGAATCTATAAAAAAAGAGGTATGTTCTCCATGGTTTTTTAAGATTGGAGGGACTATTCCTGTTGCGACTTGTTCCCCAATTGGGGTGATATTTTTTACGAGTAAATTTCTGTCAATTGCAAGAGCTAGACCTTTTCGAATATTCCGATTTTTTAAAGGTAAACGGGTTAAATTAAAAGTGCAAAAAGTCGTTCCGCCAATTGGTTGATGCAAGAGATCTCCTTCAAGCGATAGATGTTCTAATGCATCGAGCGTAATGGGAGATGTAAACCCTCCTATGAGGTCAAGAGCGTTGTTTTCATACATTTGGAGGGTTGTATTTTCCTCTTTAATGATGCTGATATGAATTTTCTCTAAAAAGACCTTTTTTTTATCAAAATAACTGGGATTTTTTTGAAGTGAGAGTTCCTTGTCATAATGCCAATTAGTAAGATTAAAAGGGCCGCTCGAGATGATAGAATTTTTTTGCACCTGAGAATTAATATTACTTGGGTGAATAGGGAAATATGTACAGTAGGCAAGTAGTTCAAGGAAGTAGGGGACGGGATGCTCTAGAGTGACTATTAACAAGCGATCACTTTGCGCATGTATGCCTACTTGATCTATTGGAGTTTTACCAATTTTTGCAGATTTTGCATTTTTTATTGGGAAAAGTAGATAGGCAGAAGAAGAAGTGAAATCAGGATTTAGAATGCTTTTCCAAGAGCGTTCAAAATCAAATGCCGAAACGGTTTCTCCGTTTGACCAAAGAGTGTTTTTTAAATGGAATGTATAGGTACATAGATCCTTTGAGACTTCGATCTTTTTTGCAATGTTTAAGGAAATAGAGCCATCAGGATTTAGATGCGTAAGACCTGTATATAACAGGAAGCAAAGGTTACAAGATACGGGGTCACTACATTTTCTTGGATCGATTGAAAAGGGATCATAAGAAAAAGCAATGCGAAGAGTATTTTCCGTTTTTTGCGGTTCTAAGGAATTTTTACTGCAAGAAGATGTACTAAGTATTAATAAGGAAAAGACAAAGAATAGACATCTTTTTATATGCACATAATTATTGGTTTTTTTGTGCATGGTTTAACAGTTCAATTGGTTTGTAATTCTCATTTTGTTTTAATTGAGCAATAATTTGTTTTGTTGGGACTATAAGCTCAGGGTAGTTTTTTCTTAAGAATAGACATAGTTTAGCTTCTATTTTTGGTAATTCATGGTGGAAAAAATAAGCAGAATCTTTTTTAGGATCTCTATGAAATCCCCCAACATCTATTTCGATAGCTTGTTTACCAATAAATCCAAAATTTCTAATTAAATGTGGGTCTTTATCGGAGTATCCTTTTTGAGAGCGCGCAAGAGTTAAATTGAGTAATTTATAAATCGTGTTTATTGCACCGGTAAAATCATTATTTTTTTTATATTCTAGTAGCATATCTTGTGAGCTTAGAGCTTTTTTTTGGAGAATAAACTCAAATCGATCGAGTGGGATTTGGAACTCTCGGTTTAATTTGTCGTAAAACATAAGTGTTGGAAGTGTGCTTTTTGTTTTATTTAGATGTAAAAACAGAAGCCCCGTCTCTTCTTTTAAATGTAGATAAGAAAGAATGCAGCTATTAAATGTATCACGCATGGCGTTTTGACTTTTTTGCTTCTTATTGTTTAAAAGGAAAATCTTAGAAATAGTTCTTTTCATTTTTCCTTTGCGCCCCTTAAAAAATTTGATAACAAATTCTTTATCTGTGCTCTCAAATGCAAAGCTCTGAGAGCCACTTGAAAGATAGGAGTAATTTTGAGAAAGGGCTTTATCAATGAGTTGTTTGTCCAGAGGATTGGGAGAGTAATTCATGTTCTCCCCGGTTGAAAAAATCGATTCAATGCGTTTTTGAGAAAATCCATCGGTCAAATGGTGATAGAGTCTTTCGACTCCAATACCGATGAGGAGTGTTAGTACTATAGTGCCTAAAAACAAGGTTTTTCTCATGAATCTTGCTCCAAGATATTTTCTAGTCTTAGATTAAAGGGTTCTAACAAACTTGGGTGGTTATCTGCAATCCATTTTTGAAACTCCCTTGTGATCCTTAGTATTTCAGGTCGATAAATAGCGGGGCGCTTTCTTGTTTCATCAAAAGAAAACCTGCCAATATCTATTTGAATTGCAGATTTTTCTAAAAAACCAAAATTTGTTTTAAAATCGGGATCTTTATCAAATATTCCTTGTTTGCAGCGCTTGATTGAGAGTTCAAAGAGTGAAGTTATTCCATTTACAGCTTTTTCTATTTGGTCGTTTTGCATCCACTTGTTAATAGAATCAAAAACTCCGCTTGCTCTTTTTTGAATGATGAATTCTGTGCTATTAAGGTCAATGAGGTGAAACCTTCCAATTTTATCAATAATATGGAGCTTTTTGTGGATTTGAGGGGTTTTTGTGAGGTGAATATAGAGGAGCCCAGTTTCTTCTTTAAGATGATGGTATGCTATGTGGCAACTCTCAAATGTGCGCTTTAGTATCGTTTGTTTTTTTTGATGCTTAGCATGGCGATGGGCATCCCATTTTTTAGGTAAAGGCAGATACTGAATCCATGGAGGGATTCGCATATGTTGAAATTTGAAAAATTTTACTACGGTTTGTTTATCTTCAGAAAGAAAGACGTAACACTGAGCTCCTGAGTCTAGATAGGTAAACTTTTGGCATAAAATCTTATCAAGAGTTTCTTTATCTTCGTGGGTAAATGGAGTAAACCAAGGCTCTGCATCAACAATTGGAGCAGAAATATTTACGACTGCAAATCCATCTGTAGCGTAGTGGCAGAGTCTTTCCGTAAAAAAAAAGAGAAAGCAAG
>DAOWHK010000206.1 GCA_030641465.1 Parachlamydiales bacterium
AACCTTGCGAATTTAAAGCTCTTAGGTCTCAAGGGAAATCAGCTAACTGTGCTGCCCAATAGTTTTGCGAATAATCTCTTCATGATACGCCTTTCTCCTTATACGACAAACTATATAACAGCTGCCACAGCTTATTACTTTTTCCAACTAAGTCCTGAACAACAAAATGTTGTTTACGGGTGCATTTACACTCTTGCGATTGCATCTGGGGTTAACATAGAGCCTTGGGATCATGAGTACTGCAAGAGTCATGTGTTTGACTCAGAGGAGCTGTTAGTGGAGGCAATGAATAAAGTTTTGGAAGAGCCTCCACAAGAAGTCTCTTAAAAAATCTTTCCTTTTTAGTCGAAGGTCATTTTTTGAGCCATTCTTCTAAAACGATCCAAAGAAGATATCTATATGCTATATAGAGTCCGATTCAAAACCCAAGTCTTGAATTAGATTCTGTATAACTATTTATAGTTAAGGAAGTATCATATTTGCATATGCAATTACCTAACTAACTTATACTCTTTACCCTGAACTGGTTAGCAAACTCTGCATCTCTATAAACGGCTCTAGAAAGTTGCTATATTTACACGCCACCTTCTTTAAACAACCTAATTAATAAAAATATTTAAGTTTATTCCCCAATTTACTATAATTGAATTTTTTAAAAAAAAAGGTAATAAAATGGCCGGTTCAATTAATTATTTTGCACCCTTTCCTGCTGAGTTACTACAGTACATGCTTGACTACGTAGGAAATCCAACTATAAGCTCGGTATCTAAACTCTTTAAAGAACAATCAGATGACATATCAAAAAGAGAATTGAAGCAAATCTGGAAGTACCTACATCCAGGACAGGAATTTTCTGATGGAAGTGATTTAGAGGCCGTTAAAGCGATTTATCATGATATTTTTCAGCGCATTCCTCAAAATACGGTGGATGGCTCTCCACGCGTCTCCCTTGAACGATTTAAAGAGACTGATAATATTAACCACACTTTAACCTTCTGGCGAGAACTGCCTGATGGCGCACTTCATGTGGATCAACAGGATTTTAGAGGTCTATCTTTAGCAGGTATTAGAGCGCAGCTTAGCACTTGGATGCAGGCAAACCCAGCAGTACAAAACATGCAAAGATTATTTTTAGAAAACAAAAACCTCCGATATTTACCTCCAGAAATCGAGAACCTTGCGAATTTACAGTACTTAGGTATCAATAATAATCAGCTAACTATGCTGCCAACAGAAATCGAGAACCTTGCGAATTTACAGACCTTAGATCTCGGTAATAATCACCTAACTGCGCTGCCAACAGAAATCGAGAACCTTGCGAATTTACAGACCTTAGATCTCGGTAATAATCACCTAACTGCGCCGCCAAAAGAAATCGGTAACCTTGCAAATTTAGAGGCCTTATATCTCTTTGGAAACCCGCTAACTGCGCTGCCCAATAGTTTTACGAATAGTCTCTTCCTGATATGCCTTTCTCCTTATAGGAGCAGAAGTTTAACAGATGACTCAGCCTATATAGCAGATGACTCAGCCTATATGACAGCCGCCACAGCTTATAATTTTTTCCAACTAAGTCCTGAACAACAAAATGCTGTTTACGGATGCATTTACACTCTTGCGATTGCATCCGGGGTTAACATAGAGCCTTGGGGTCATGAGTACGGAAAGCGCTATGTGTTTGACTCAGAGGAGCTGTTAGTGGAGGCGATGAATAAAGCTTTGGAAGAGCATCCACAAGAGGTCTCTTAAAAATTCTTTCCTTTTTAGTCGGAGGTCATTTTTTGCGCCATTCTTCTAAAACGATCCAAAGAAGATATCTATAAGCTATACAGAATCCGATTCAAAACCTAAGTCTTGAATTAGATTTTGTATATAGTTAAGGAAGTATCATGTTTGCATATGCAATTACCTAACTAACTGAGACTCTTTGCTCTGAATGGGTTAGCAAACTCTGTATCTCTATAAACGGCTCTAGAAAGTTGCTGTATTTACACGCCACCTTCCTTAAACAACTTAAATAATAAAAGTGTTTAAGTTAATTCCTTTATTTACTATAACTGAATTATTAAAAATAAAAAAGGTAATAAAATGGCCGCTTCAATTAATTATTTAACAACCCTTCCTCCTGAGTTACTACTCGACATTCTTTCCCGTATCGGAGATCCAACTATAAGCTCGGTATCTAAACTCTTTAAAGAACTATCAGATCACATAACAACAACAGAGTTACTGCAAATCTGGAAGTATCTACATCCAGGACAGGAATTTTCTGATGATAGTGATTTAGAGGCTGTTAAAGCAATTTATCATAATATTTTTCAGCGCGTTCCTCAAAATGCGGTGGGTGGCACTCCACGCGTCTCCCTGGAACGATTTAAAGAGACTGATAATATTAACGATACTTTAACTTTCTGGCGAGAATTGCCTGGTGGCGCACCTCATGTGACTCAACAGAATTTTAGAGGTCTATCTTTAGCTGATATTCGAGCGCAGCTTAGTACTTGGATGCAGGGAAACAATATACAAGTTTTAGAATTACGAGAGAAAAGCCTCCGATATTTACCACCAGAAATCGGTAACCTTGCGAATTTACAGATCTTAAATCTCAGTGGAAATCAGCTAACTATGCTGCCAAAAGAAATCGGTAACCTTGCGAATTTAATGGAATTAAATCTCCAAGGAAATCAGCTAACTGGGCTGCCAACAGAAATCGGTAACCTTGCGAATTTACGGACCTTATATCTCCGAGGAAATCAGCTAACTGTGCTGCCGAGTAGCTTTGCGAATAGTCCTTGCAAGATACGCCTTTCTCCTAATACGTACAGCTTTATACTAGCTGCCACAGCTTATAACTTTTTTGAGCTAAGTCCTGAACAACAAAATGCTGTTTACGGGTGCATTTATACTCTTGCGATTGCATCTGGGGTTAACGTAGAGCCTTGGGATCATGAGTACGGCAAGAACCATGTGTTTGACTCAGAGGAGCGGCTCGTGGCGGCAATGAATAAAGCTTTGGAAGAGCATCCACAAGAAGTCTCTTAAAAAATCTTTCCTTTTTAGTCGGAGGTCATCTTTTGCGCCATTCTTCTAAGAAGTTTTGATGAATTAACTCTTTAAAAATTCAAACTTAAAGACTGTACCCTCATTTAGAGTCGAATCCACGAAGATTTTACCATGATGGAGCGCGATGATTTTTTGCACGATAGAAAGACCAAGACCAGCCCCGCCAAGCTTTCTTGTACGTGCTTTATTCACTGTGTAGAAGCGATCAAAAATACTTTGCAGCTCCTCTTCATTTATCCCCATACCTCGATCTTGAATGCTTAACAATACATCGCTTGCTCGCTCCTCAACTGTGACTGTAATATGAGGATTTTTCCCAGAATATTTTACTGCATTTTCTAAAACATTCATGATGGCAAGCTCTAATAGATCTGGGTCGCCAAGGATTAAAATATATTCCTTATTATGCAAAATCTCAATCGAAAGGTGGGGGTGAAGAGAAAGTAACGTATAATTACAACTATCGACAAGAGCTACGAGGTCACACTCTTGCATCCGTGTTTTCGGAAGAGAGTCAAGATCAGCAAGAGTCAGTAAATTTTTTACAAGATTATCCATACGCTTGCAATTTCGTAAAATCTTTTCAATGATATCTTCAAGCATTACATCAGAGATTTGAGGAAGATCTTGGAGCGTCTCAGCAAACCCTTTAATAATCGTAATGGGCGTTCTGAGCTCATGGGAGGCGTTTGCAACAAAATCTCTGCCCATGTCCCTTACCTTATACTGATTGGACGCGTCTTGCATAATTAAAACAGCCCCACGAGTAATAGAAATAGGCTTAATAATTACATCAATATGAGACAAAGCATGATCACTAACACTTAAGGTCTCTCTTAACTCCGAGCGCGTACTTAAGCAGGTCTTAACAAGCAATCGACATTGATCCCAAAGCAAAGAAGAGTCCTTTTCTAAAAGGATATCTTTTTTAGAAGCACCCACAATAGCAGCTCCTCTGTCATTGATATAAGTGATGTTACTTTTTTTATTAAAAATGACAACGCCTTCATTTAGTACCTCAAAAATTGTTTCATTTTCTTTTTTTTCAAAGCTCAATTTGCGACGAAAAACATAAAACAAATAAAAGGAAAGCAATAAAAGGGAAAAAAAAATCACAACTTCTAAACTAAAAAAAAGGCCTCGATTTTTTATGTGACTGATAATCAAAGGAAGTTCTAATAATAAAATAAAAGAGCCGAGTATTGCAGCTTTTCTACTCAAATTTTTTCTAGGAAACATGGGGCTAAATCACGATTTATTCAAAATTGTGACAGCATTATTTAGAATACTTGCATTTGGAACAAGAATCTTCTTTGAATCAGAAATAAGCGTTGTGTAGCGCATATCAATTAGCTCGACTGTTCCTTCAAAATTTAATATTAAAATCTTATCCCCCACCCGAATAGGCTGATGAAGCATAATGAGGAGCCCCGCCATTACATTTGAGAGAAAATCTTTAAGAGCAAAACCTACCGCAAAACCTACAAGACCAAGGCTTGCAACAAGTGCGCTGACATTTACGCCGGCTGTCCCAAGAGCGGAAACGGCCCCAATAATAATCAATAAATCCCTAAGGAGTTTTGACAAAATACGTATTACATGGGCTTTTGAAGGAGGAAATCGCTTTTGCACTCTAAAAGCGGTATAATAAAAAATATTCGCTACAATAATAAATATTACAAAAACTAAAAGGCCCGTGCCGATTTTCATAAATAGGGGTATATAATTTTGCAAATATTCCATTAATTTTTATTCTCAATATCTTTTGATTTTTTATAATCTTCTACCATAAATGCAGGCACAGGCTTAGAAAAACCTTTGAGAGTAAGCGCATTAACACTTTGATAGAGAATATTTTCCTGGACCTTTGGCTCAGCTAGCGTCGCATCACTTATGAGAATTTGAGATTCCGAAGCTGCTGCGCAAAGTCTTGCTGCTAAATTTACATTGGAGCCAAGAACGGTATAGTTCAATCGATTTTCAGCGCCCATATTTCCAGCAACAACCTCTCCAGTATGAATGCCAATTCCAATATTAATCGGTGGCATTCCTTGATTTTTTCTCTCGACGTTCCACTCTTTTAAGTGAGCCATAACATCGACCGCGCACTGAATAGCTTTTAATGCGCAATCTTCTTTCTCAACAGGTGCGCCAAAAAGAGCCATCACCTCATCCCCTACATACTTGTCGATAACCCCTTCATAACGGTCGATGATCTCTGAGATTTTTGTCATACAAGTGTTGATAAATTGAATCACTTCTTGAGGGTCCATATGTTCTGTAAGGGCTGTAAAATGACGAATGTCCGCAAAAAATACGGTCACCCTTTTTTCCTCTCCTCCAAGTTTTACATTCCCTTTTAACGTTTCCTCTGCAATTTCTTGGGACACCACTTTATTTAAAATACCACGCACGCGCTCTTTTTCTCTTAAACCTTTTAGCATATCTAAATAATTATTGTAGAGCATGGCAATTTCATCTTTTCTTTCAAGCGTTTCAGAGGGCACTACAATATCTTCTAGATTCCCCTCTTTTACAGCTTTGGTAGCTTTTGCAAGGTGTGTGATTGGCTCCGTAATTTTTTTCGCAATATTATGTAACACAACAAGAACAAAAATAAGAGCGACAATAAAAATCAGGCGGATATTTAAGGAAAGATGGGAAATTAATTCTCTTCCAGCTTCGTGTAATTTATTAAAAAACGCAAACTCTTCATCTCTTGGATTAAAAATAATAAAATGAAAATCCAATTCATCATACGGATCCATATGCAAAAAATAATATTCTTTATTACCAACTGTAATAAGCCCTGTTTTATGCTCCAACACTTCTTGGACAGGAATTTGATGCCACTCTGCGGTTTCTACAAGAGAGCCCGCGGGATTAAACACTTCAATCACTTGATTTTTGGAAATAAACATCGATGTCTCATGAGTGGCTTCTGCTAAAGTGATTAACAGATCGCGTCCATTGACCCCAACCGTTAGAAATCCTTGCTTAGGAGTTTCACTATCTTTTTGATCCAGGATCCTTAAGGTATTTGCAAAATAATACTCTCTGACATCACCTGGAATCACAATCTCTAATTGACTTGCAAGGCTATAGTTCGCTCTATCATCAGGATCAAAGCAATTCTCACATTCTTGAACATTTATTAGAGGTTTATCATGAAAAATTTGCTTTGCAATGATTGATTTTCCAAACGAGCTTTCTTCATGCATATTGGTGATCCCAATAGGAGCATGCTTACTAAAAGGGGTGACACCAAAAGATTCAGGAAGCAAAAACGTCGTAAGTCCCCAAATCATTCCCACTTTATCGTACTGATTTAAATTTTGTGCTAAATCAGCATTCATATTTGTCGAAATATTTTTTGCAATAATGCTTTCTTCATAATAAAAATCTGATGGATACTTACTTTTGTCTGTGTTTAAATGGACCGCTTTATGAAGTTTTGGAAGAAACCATGCTTCCCAATTCCTGGTGTTTGGAACTACACTTGGACTTTCTATAAGAATTTTCTGTACAACTTCAATTTGCTTAAAAAAAGGCTCTAGATAATTTTCTTTTTCCGAAAGCTTTACCCATTTTAAAAAAGGCTCTAAAAGATCAATCGAAAGTTGGAGCGGGGAAGATTTCGTTAAATCTTTTGGAACATAGTGAATCACTGATTCCGGCGTAAAAAGAATATAATTTTCCGTGAGATCAATATTTTTCTTAGGTGGTGGCTCAGTTGTATAATCCCCTTCAAAAATTCCCATATCCAATTTGATTCCAATAAAAGGGCCAGTCCAGACTTTTTTTTCCTCAATTTCATCTTCAATACCAATAATGGAAAAATTTGGATTCGTATCTATCTTAAAAGTGTTCCTCATAGGAGGCATGTCCATCGTCATAGCAGAAGACACATGATCTCCATTCAAATTTTGGAGCACATCAATCCAACCATTTGTAACAACTAGAGATGCCGCGTGTAGCCACGACCCCTCTTTGAGATTTTGCTCTGTCGGAGAAAAACCGTGCCTTACCTCTGGTGCTTGAGATACCCGAATAAGCAAGGCGTCTATCTGCGCTTTAGTAAGTCCTAAAATATCAATCAAGTAATCTTGGTAATACCCTCGACGTTTTTCATTTAACCGTTGTATTTCCGAATCCACCTGACGCTGCGTTTTAAAGACACTTAAACGGGTAAAATACCCTTCAAAAAAGAAAGAAACAATAAATGAAATAATAAATAAGCTGCCAATCCAGACAAAAAGACGCGTTCTAAGTTTCATACTTCCACGTAATAAATCAATAAATTTTTACGATATCAAATTCCTTGCATCATTTCTACTATTATACACAATCCAGTTCAAGACTTGGGTTTTAACAAGAAGGCTCTTTTAGAATTTTAGACGGAGCGAGCGATCATTGCCGAGAGGCAAGGCGCGAGTGAGGATAGAATTCTAAAGCAAAGCCGACGAAGTCAAAACCCAAATCTTGAACTGGATTGTGTATAACCTATTGAGAAGAAATTTTGATAGCCATCTCTTGTAATAAGTATCGTATCTTCAAGACGCACGCCCCCAACATTTGGAATATAAATCCCGGGCTCAACTGTAAAAATCATTCCAGGTTCAAGAACAATGTTTTTGCTCTTTGCTTGATTTGAGATGCCTGGAAATTCATGTGCTTCAAGTCCAATAGAGTGACCAAGACTGTGTGTGAAGTACTCTTCCATATTCTCTTTTTTCATAACAGCTCTTGCTGCAAGATCAAGCGCGCCAATTTTTGTGCCGGGCCTGCAAAGATCAAGTGCTGCAAGTTTTGCTTTTTGCACGACCTCATGAACTTTTTTTAAAGGGCCACTTGCTTTTCCATAAAAAAAAGTGCGCGTCATATCGCTATTATATCCATCAAGTGTCACTCCAATATCAACGAGTACTATTTGATCTTTTTTAAGCACAGTTTTTCCTGTATTGTAATGGGGCATGGAACTATTTTTTCCAAAAGCAATAATGGGATCAAATGCAAGTTTTTCAGCCCCTTCCCTCAAGGTAAAAATTGTAAAATCGCGGGCGATCTCTTCTTCACTTACACCCACTTTTAGTCTTTTTTTAATGAAGTAGAACCCTTTTTCTAAAAGAGCCGCGCTTTTTTTCATTTTTTGTATTTCCCCCCTATCTTTTATAAATCGAAGGGTATTTAGAGGATTAAATAGAGGGTTAATTTTTCCTTTAGCAAGTTTTTTTAACTGTGCATATTCCACAAAACTTGCCAGGTCGCGATCAAATCCAATCACATCTTTGCTAAACCCTTCTAAATAGGAAATAAGAGATGCCTCACTTATTAGTGTCACAGCGCATGGAGCCTTTTTTTTACAGACTTCAATATATCTTCCATCGACAAAAAGATGCGTCTTTGTTTTATGAACAAAAAGTTTTGCTCGTGATGCCTTGATTCCTGTAAGATAATAGATCCCAATAGGATCATCTATCATAAAAAGTTGTATCTTGCCTTCTTCAAGCAGCAGTATATATTTTTCTAACCGAGAATTAGTTTTTTTCGAAAAATTTTTTAATTTCATCTTTCCTAAGGTGTTTTATTAAAGGCTTTCCAAGTGGACATTGATTCGAATATTCTTTATCCAAAAACTCTTGAACAAGACGCTTGCCCTCTTCTAAGCTTACTCTGCCTTTTTTAGAACTCGCAATCTTACATGTTGTTAAAGCGAGTTTTTTTTGTCTTTCTCTTTTTAACAAATGATCCTTTTTCCCTTGATCAAGGGATTCAAGAAGTTCACATAAGATTTCTTGTACGGAATCTCGATCAATTGCAGAAGAGATCGCTTCAATAATAAAACACCCGTTTCCAAATGAACGAAAAGAGATCCCAAAAGAGTGAATTTCCTCCTGATAAGCACATAACTGTAATGACTCCTTAGCGGAAAATTCAAGCGTTACTGGAATAAGCAGCGGTTCTACAGCAATATTGGCATCATCAGCGCCAAGAAGTCTTTCATAATGCACGCGAGCACATACCCCTAAAAGATCGACCATTAAAAGCCCCTCTTTTTTTCCTAAGATATGCTCGGCTTTTGGAAAAAGGCATCCATCTAAAAGAAGATAAGATTGATACATTCCAATAATCGAATGTTCAAATGAGCTTTGATTTCTATCAAAAAATACAATTTCACTCTCAAGAAGATCCTTTTCCTCTTTGAAAACAAAAGGAGCGTAACTCATGCTTCTTGGAGCTTCTTCTTGTAAAAATTCCACCCTATCGAAGCTTGGCGCAAGAGTTGCACCATCAATTGATTGTAAACTATTTGCAATCCCCTTTCGAAGGAGATTTTTTATGCGCGGCTCATCTAGCAGCCTCACTTCTTTTTTTTGTGGGTGTACATTCACATCAACGAGCTCTTCTGGAAGTGTTAAATGCAGTACAAAAAGAGGATGCTTTCCTGTTTGCAAACGAGGACCATATCCATCGTAAATTGCATGTACAGCGGCTTGACAATAGATTGCTCGCTTATTAATAAAAAGAAATTGCCCACGGCGATTATATCTGGTAAGAGATGGAAGGCCGATAAAACCTTCAATTTTGCATTCGAGATCCAACACCTGAAGGGGCGCTTTTTCCTGCAAAAAATTATTTCCCAGAACATCTTTCATTCTCTTTTCGAGTCGCACTAAAAAATCCTCTGTTTCAAACTCTTTTGACAAAAGCATCTCTTTACTTTGAGAATAAAATTTAAAAGAAATTGTCGGATGGGCAAGAGATAGCTTTGTAAGCATGTTGACAATATCTATCAACGAGCGACTATCTGTTTTTTGAAATTTTTTTCGCGCTGGCACATTGTAAAAAAGAGACCTTATCTCAATAGTGGTTCCGATATTGCGCGCGCACTCTTCCACATGGAGAATTTTCCCTCCGCAAGCAGTAAGGCGAGTACCCCCCTCCTCATTTGCAGTAATGATCGTCATTTTTGAAATAGCTGCAATGGAGGCCAAAGCTTCCCCGCGAAACCCCATTGAAGTAACCTTCAGAAGATCACTAAACGAAAAAATTTTAGAGGTTGCATGCCGCTCTAAGGAAAGTAGCGCATCATCTCGCCCCATGCCAGAGCCATCATCGACAATACGAATAAGTTGCAAAGGCGATGCATTCACTTCAACAATAATGGACCCGGCATTTGCATCAATGGCATTTTCCACGAGCTCTTTCACGCACGAAGCGGCATTTTCAATAACCTCTCCAGCTGCAATTTGATTGATTGCTTGATCTGATAGGACTTTAATTTTGGTTGGCATTGTTCCATATTAACTTAATCCTAGGATTCTTTTGAACCCACATCTTGCTCTTAATACATCGTTAATTTACAATCTCAAAAATTCAACTAGATAAGGCATCTAGAAATGAAGGTTGCTCAGCAGACTTGCCATTCCAAAAATATTCCTCTCTCTGTCATTTCAGAAAAAATTCGCATATTTCTTAAATATGCCATACTAGCACCTTCAAGCTACAATACCCAGCCATGGTCTTTTTCGATTCATGGAGCTTCACTGCACATCTATACCGATCTTCGCTATTGGATAAAATTATTAGATCCAATGCAAAAAGAACTATTTATGAGCATCGGATGCCTCTTGGAAAATATCATCATCGCCGCAAAATTTTTTGGCTACTACGCTTCCGTAAAATATTTACCAAAAGCCACGGATCCAGAGCTTTGTCTCATTGTGGATTTCAAACAAGGTCCAATACATCTTTCAAAAATGGATGTTGATCTTTTTGAGTCCATAGAATCAAGATCGACCTCTCGCACGCCCTTTTTAAAAACCCCGGTAAAAACATCATTACTTGATGAGATCAAAACTTGTTTCCTTGAAGAACCTTATAGCATTACCTTTGTTGAAAACAAAAAAATGAAAGAAGAATTAGTCCATTTAGCATTTAATGCAGATATTAATCAGTTTGGAAGAAAGGACTTTCAAGACGAATTTGCTAAAATTCTAGACCAAGGTCTCATTGATAATCGTTATTTATTAAGAAAATTGAAACACTTCATAGATCATTTTTTTCCCAAAGATTCAGAAACGAAGCAGCGCTACTATTATCCAACTTTTGGCATTATTTTCTCCGAAAAAAACACGAAAATTGACTGGATTAAACTTGGACAAATCCTTGAGAGGATCTATCTAAAAACAACAACTCTGGGGCTTTCCTTAAGGCCTATCTCTCGCACTATTGAAGAAAGTGAGTCCTACAACAACTTTAAATCGCTCTTTGCAGAAAATGATCGCATAGCTCAAATTCCTTTTCTCCTCGGATACACAACCATAACATCTCCTTCCTCAAGTCGCAGACCACTAAACTCTTTTTTTAAATCTTATAAGTAGTTATACAGAAACTATAGACAAACCGATTCAAAATCTTCGGTTTTTCCAAAGTCAACGACTGGGAATGGCCTTTATGAGCACTCCCATAAGAAAAAAGTAACTCATTAGACGATATGCGCATTATTTCAACTCTTATTACATTTGCCCTACTTGGATATGGAGGATTTTGGCTCAACCAAACTCGCCCTGAGCTCAAACATAAAGCCTTAGAGTTCATCAATACAGGATCCTTCCACACTCTTGAAGTAAGATATACATCTAAACAGATTATGGATGCGCATAAAAACACTCTTCTTAAAGATGATGACCACTCCTACCTAGACCCCGTCTTGAAATTTCACCCCTATCTTCTGATGGAAGTGAAATTTACTCATCCAAATAACAGTACAGCCGAAGGAATGATTCTCTGGGATTTAATGGATGGAGAAATGGTAATCAATGAAAAAAATTGGGAAAAATCCCATGGATTTGCAGATTGCATCAATGCCAATACAGAAAGGTATGAATTTAAAGTTATTAATCTTCTTGCGCAAAGAGGCGGATCTCTTGATAGAGAAGGATTAATTCGTGCACTTCACATTGAAGATGATATTCTTGATTCTTGGATTGATAGCTGCAGGAGAAAAAAACTCATCGTACAAAGTGGAAATGACTACCGCCTTCACTTAGAAAGGCCTAATCTTAATGTCATTCCAATCACAAGCATTGTCGCGCCTCTTGTCACAAAAAGCTACAAAAATGCAGAGCGAATCCCTAGACGTTACTCTCCTGCGCAAATTAAGAGAACAGCCGAAGCCTCATTCGGAAAAGACTTTGCGATTAGAAGCACAATGGATGTGTATCTTCCAATCCATAGTATCACCGTACAAAATCCGGACGGCTCGCTTCATACAAGTCATTGGAACGCACTAAACGGCAAAGCTCTATCCAGCGTTTCCTTTATCGAATAACGCACCTAAGACCCAAATTTTAGTAAGCGATCGATAATTTGCGCATATAAAAATTTAGCCATAGAAAATACCCGCATACGCCAAGTGCTAATAAAAAGTGAATCCCAGGTTTGTAAGGAAAAAGATGCTCCATAGTAGATTTTTTTGGGTTTTTTACCTGATACCAAACGTCCCAAGCAAAGGACTGCCATTCTTCTAAATTAATCTCTGCTGAATAATAATTGGGGAAATAAGGCCGAGTAAATAGAGTCCTACCCATCATAACCTTATCTTGAGCCTCGAATTCGTATACAGCAGCAATCGCATATTTAGATTTCGTGATTTCTTCAATCTCCCACTCGAGAACCCGAGCCGAAGCTCTCTCAGAAAGGGAATAATAAGTATAATATGAATAAAGAAATTTCCACCCTAAAAAGCTTGTAATTAACGCTGTAAGAAGGAAAATCCCCTTCCAAGTATTTTTTTTAACACGAGTTAGCATATGAAGTTTTGACCTTTTTTTTCTTAAATGGTATACTTCCACTTATTGTTTTTAAACCAAATTATTAAAGGAAGCTCTTATTAACTCTGAAACTTCCACTTTAGATGGGTTTTTTAAAAAAAAGCGCTGAAGTGGAAACAACGGAGTTAATCAGAGCTTCCTAAAAGACTAATCGGTAATAAGGAATTTCATGGCAGAGAAAAAAGTAGAAACTAAGAAAAAGCGTCCTACAGCAGAAAAGCGTATGATCCAAAATGAGAAAAAAAGAATGCACAATCGCTCAATCAAAGCAAAAGTGCTAACTCATATTCGTGGAGTTGAAAAAAGCGCTAAAGAAAAAGATCAAACAAAGGTCGGAGCTGGAATTTGCACCCTTTATAGTTTAATTGATAAAGCTGTGAAAACAGGTGTTTATAACAAGCATAAAGCTGCTCGCATGAAATCTAAAATGACACTACTCGGTAAATAGTTTAAACGTATCAAGTTGTTTTCTAAGATCATCAGAGATGGGATATCCTACGCCGTCTTCTGCATTCACCCATGCATAAGCCGTGTAACCCCGAAGATCTATTGCATATGGGTCGCTTACTTCAATAATAAATTGAAAGTGTCTTGTATGCGACCTCTCCCCTGTATCGTAATGTCCAAAAAATGCTTTAATCTCCCTTAAATTCATCGATGTTTTTTCTACAGTAAGGCGCTGCAAAGCCTGCCCTAACGTTTCCTCTTTTTTTAGTTCAGTAGAAGGCAAGACAAATTGTCTAAGCAAAGGATCCTCGACTAAAAGTACCTGATTCTTATTTTTTATTAGCGCTTCCACAATAAACTCAACCGCGCCTTGAGCACTGGCTGTTTCCAATAAATTTTTATACATCTATTACCGCCCCTAAATATATTCAGCTCTATGCTTTATTCCAAATAAAAATCTGTCGCCCCATCTATGCCATTTTATACTTAAGGAAGCTCTAACTAATTCCGAAATCTCCACTTTAGATGGATTTTTGAAAAAATAATTTTTTCCAAAAAGGCACTGAAATTGAAACAATGGAGTTAATCAGAGTTTCCTTAAATCACTATACAGACCCAAAAGCTTTCTCTGCATAGTGTACAGCCACTATTCCTTGAAATGCCAGAAAAAAAACAAAAACTATAACCCTTCCCTGAATTATATACAAACCGTTTTAACGAAAAAAAATTGTTTTGTTTGACTTTTCGATTCAGGTTCACGTATACGTATCAAACATATTTCAGTAAAATTAACAACGGAGATTTACTATGCGTAAATTTGGATTACTATTCGCTCTTGCTCTAATACTCAGCAGCTTTAGCTTTGCTGGCGATTGCGACTCATGTAACTGCGATTTTCAAGAAGTGGAAATTGCAACGGATGTAGAAATGGATGTCGCTTGTGAAACAAGCTTCGAATCTAGTACTGAGTGCCCCTGCCCTGAAGCGGAGTGCTCCGAGTAGCCTCTCTTTGAAAAAAGACGGAGTCCTTGTTGGATGCGATCAAAATCAAGAATGGATGCTCAAATGGTGGTGGAATAATTATTCCACATTTAACACCCTCCCTGTAGCATTTATTGATTTTGGAATGAGCAAAAGCGCAAAACTTTGGTGCAAAAGCAAGGGCTCTTTAATTTCTATTTCTATCGATAAAAAACATTTTGATACTGAGGAGAGAAGCAACCCCTCATTAAAAAAAAACTGGGAAGCCTCCTACAGTGGGTCTGTTTGGCCCTTACGAAAAATCTGGCACCTAAAAGCCTTCGGTCTTGCAAAAACTCCTTTTTTACGTAGCATTTGGACAGATATCGACTGCGAAATTCTAGGAAATATCGAGCCCATCCTTGAATTCTCAGAAAACTCCATTGGATTTGGAGTCGCGGAAGAATCCGAGCGCTCTCAAAACGCCAATAGAAAACTTCAACTCTTAAAGCCTGAAGAAATTGGATACAACAGTGGAGTATTAGCCTTTAAAAAAACGTCCCCCCTTCTTGCCAAATGGACAGAAAACACCCTCAAGTGGCATCTTGAATTTATGGGCGATCAGGACATCCTTAATCGCACAATTTTTTTAGAAAAACTTAGCGTCTCTAAAATACCAAATATCTATAACTGGCGCATGACAGACGGAGAAAACCAAAGTGCCATCATTATTCATTGGGTCGCAGAAAGAGGGAAACAAGAAATTTTTTCCAAATTTCTCAAAACCCTTACTTTTTAAGAGCATTCATCGCATCGACTAGAACCTTTTCACCAAAAGAAAAAACATCTTTTGTCTTATTACCTCTTATTCGAAAGCAGCTCTTGCGAACTTGACCTTTTTCTTCTGGAGAAAGAGCAAAAAATTGACGCACAACCTCATCTTTAATGTCGTTACAAAAAGGCAGTAGTTCAAGGAAATTTTTCTCAAATATAAAGCGTCTTTAACGAGACCATGCTCATAATCTTTTGTGGAAGTGTTTCAAACAAATTACCGCCAGCTTTTAGACTAGCAAGATTTGCTAAACTTCCAATTTCCTCAGGTAAAGCTCTTAAGAGATTTTTGCTTAAGTCAAGTTCATTTAAAGACGTAAGCTGCCCTATTTCTGAAGGAATTTCCCTAAGATTATTCTCGTTAACGTAAAGTTTTTTTAGATTTCTAAGACTAAAAAGCTCTATAGGAAGGCATACAAGACGATTTCCATTCAGGCTTAAGTGAGTAAGATTTGAAAAACTCCCTATTTCTGGAGGCAAAACTCTCAATTCATTTTGAGCTAAACTTAAACGTTGCAATGACTTGAGATGGGGAAATGTGTTGGGCAATTGTCTTATCTTGCACCGCTCTGCCGACAAAAGATATAATAAACTTGCCATACCTACTCTCTTTGGAAGATACCCCCCAGGACAGTCCTTCCAAAAAGCCACTGTTTCCCAATTGGACTCGCGCTCATATCTAGATGGCAAAATCAGGCAATCATTCTCACAAAAGTGCCGCTCATTGGCACTTTTGTGAGCTAATAGAAATTGACATTCCTGAACTTTTCGAAGCGTAGCAGGCAAAGGATTAATCGCATACACATCGCAGAGCTCTTCGTTACGTTCTTGGACAATACGCAGATACTCTCGCTTTGCTATTTCTGGGTCAGTATTTAGATGAGAAAACGCGTTCGTTTCCATAGCTTTAGCAACTTCCTGCCAAGCTTTGCAGACCTGTCCACTTTTTGGATGATCCACATACTCTAGAATGGACCACATTACTTCAGTTGGAATAGCCCCAATATTAATCGCCATTTTATTACACTAAGTTGAATTAATTTAATAATATTATGCTGTTTTATTAAATTAATTGAAATAGTAAATTTTTATTTAAAATAGCCTCTTTTCTAAGCTTGAGGCTTTTTGTGAGGAGGATTGTAGCACTTTCCGAATAACCTCTTCAGGACTAATGAGTTGGATTTGATGTTTGGCCCGTGTAATTGCGGTATATAGAATCTCCCGCCCAAATCGCTCTGAGCCTTCCGGCAAAAGAATAAGCACCTGATCATATTCTCCTCCTTGGCTTTTATGGATAGAGCAGCAGTACCCATATTCGTAGGGAGGAAGAAGGGCTTCTGGGATTTTGCGGTATTTTTCCTCCCCTTTTTTGCTTGGGAAAATCGCGTAATTGATACTTGGGTTTAGGCTGTGCTGCACAAGAATTCCGGACTCCCCATTGTACAGCTCTTTTGAGTAACTTGTCTGAGTAATGAGTATTGGAACCACGAAGGGGTCACATTTTTTTAGCGTTTGATAAATTGTCTCATTGATTACATCCACCCCGCTTGGACCTTTTCTAAGACTTGAAAGGATACGAAATCGATTAAACCGCTCAAAGATTTTTTCGTAATCTTCGGTATATTCTGGAGAAAAGTGAGAAGCGATGTTTTTTGCATCAAAAGTTTGTTGTAATTTTGGACGAAGTTTCTTGAGGGCCTCCTCTACATTGCCAATATTTACCTGCTCTGCGATTTCTAAAAGCTCCTTTTGATCACACCTTTGACACTCTGTTAAATGGGTGTAGGCGTTTTTTTTCTTTTTTTGTGCAAAGGCACAAATTTCATGAAAGATGGTTCCTGAATCAACGGGTGGCAGTTGGTTATTATCTCCTAGAAGAATAAGCCTTGTACCTGACTTGATGGATGAGAGAAGTTTTGCAAAAAGCGCAACATCAATCATGGAGCATTCATCGATGATGATAAGATCTGCAAAAAGAAGCGTTTTTTTCCTTTGAAAATCGGATCTTTGTTTAATTCCAAGAAGGGAGTGGACAGTTCCAACTCGAACTTCTTTGGAAAAGCGCTGCAAATTTGCAGCGGCCTTCCCAGTTGGCGCTCCAATGATCACCTGTTTATTTTGCGAAAGCATTTCTTTCACAATTTGCTCCGCAACAAAGGTTTTTCCAGTACCAGGACCTCCTGTGATGATCATTATTGGGGTTTGAAGCGCTTTTGAAACGGCCTCTTTTTGTTTTTCGTTTAAACAACCTTCTAACTTAACCTCTAAACTTGGTACGCTTAAAGAAAGTAATCTAGTTAATTCCTCTACAACACGCGTTTCATACTCCCAGTTCTTTTTAAAGTAATAGGCGTTTTCTTCTTTGACGATAAATTCTTGATAAGCCTCAAGATCTATTAACTTTGATCCTTCTACAATGAGTGCATCGAGATCTTTATTTTCAAAAGAGGGAGTAACGCATCCACTTTCTATACTCATACAAAGATGGCCTCTTCGAGAATTAGCCATTAAAGCTGCTAAAAACACTTGAGCTGGCATGGGAGCCTCCCCACCCATTTTTTTAGCAAAAATAATATCTATTTGGGCAAAAACCTCTTTACTCTGAAAATTCGTTAGAAAATCGCTCTTTTCCAAAATAAACCCCTCCTTGTTTTAACCCTCGAACAAACAGGTAAAATACCCCTCCAAAACATTCAGAAAAAGGTCTCTTTTCTACCATTTCCAAATACTTTTTTAGTGCATGGACATAAATTTGCCCCTGCTTAAAATAGTCTCCCTGATCCATTGCAGCTTCAAGGTGCTCCTTGGTATACCCTTCTAAATAATTTGTTTTCCAATCAAGGATATAATATTTCCCCTCGACTTGAAAAATAAGGTCTGCAAACCCTTTGAGATAATCATGGCTGAAGGGAAAAAGAAATTCCATCTCCGTAATTATTCTATTTGGAGGAACATCTACAAGGCAAAATGTATCCGTTAAATTTACATGAAATGCTGTTTCCATCATTTCATAAATTTGCACGCCCCATCCTTCTAAATGAGTATCGACAATCATTTTTTCCACAAGCGATCTAAGATACATGGGATCAAAGGGATGATAGCGCCCAGCATCCATAAACTTTTCAAAAAGGGTATGAATGATGGTACCAGTTAGGGCACCAAGTGGTATTTCTTTTTCCAGATCAATTTCAGACCGAAACACTTGGGGTAATTTGGAAGAAAGACTCGTAAAAGAAAGCATCTGTTTTTTTTGAAAGTGTGGTGGTATTAGTGAAATCAATGCAGATGGAGCTAAGTTCCTATCAGTTAATCTTTCAAGGTAAAATTCTTCTTTATCAAGCTCTGTAAAGCTACAGCCACTTTTTACTAAATCTTTAATAGTTAGACTGTTTGACTGCAACATCTGCTGAAGTAAATCGATCGGTGATGCGTGACCAAGAGGAATCTCTTTTGCCTCAACTTCATACAAAAGCGGCACATAAACCCTTTTTTTTGCGCGTGTAAGGGCAACGTACAGCTTTCGCATTTTTTCGATATCCGCATTTTGTAAAGCTGCTTTACAAGCAGCGAGATTTCTCTCAAAAAAGATCAACTCCTCTGCTTGTTTTATGATTGGGGCGTGTGATGCATGACGACTGATAAGGCCAAGCGCAAATACAATTTCAAACTCCAGCCCCTTACTCATGTGCACTGTCATAATGGTTGCAGAGCTCGCGCTTTTAGACCCTTTTCTCTTATATTTTCCATCCTGATCAAATAAAAGCTCTTTAACTTCCGTTAGATACTCCAAATATTCTTGCAAAGAGCCTTGCGTATTATAGTCTAAAAGAAGCTCTGTAATTTGAAAAAAATCTTCCGTTTCTTGCTTGGGATTTAGCGAGCTTTCTAAAAAACCCTTGATAAAAGAGGAAAAGCCCTCCTTTTGAAATACACGGCTCAATTGATGCACAAGGGTAATTGCCACCTCTTGCAAAGATTCCTCTTTTAACTGGGTATGCGAGTGTCCATAAAAAGGGTGCGCAAGCAGCTCTATAGAGGCACTTTTATTGTATGGGTCAAAAGCTGCTCCTAACAGTGCTTCAAACAAAGAAAAAGAGAGCGTCTCTTTAAGGAGCTTGTCGGCTTTTGTAACTGCTGGAATACCAAGATTTACAAGAAAATCAAAAAGCCTTTTTGCTTGAAACCTGTCATTAACAAGAATTGCAAAATCGCTCCAAACAGCTTTTTTTGCACTTTTTAGCTCCATCATCTCTTTTGCAATGAAGGGAAAAAGCATTTCCTCTTCCATCACAGCTGTTGGCCACTTTTTTTCCCGCCCCCTTTTTCCTTTGGCGGCAAAAAAATGAAGGGCCTCTTTTCCATCCCCAAAGTTTGTATTGATGGCGTCTTTTTTAGAATTTACTTTGCGAAATTCTATCTCCTCAAGCCAATTTCCAAGCGTTTCTTTAGAAAAAAGTGCATTTAGTGCATCAATGACAGCTGGCTGAGATCTATGATTGGTATCTAAATATTTTTTTTCTACGCGCGTTGATGTAGCCTTCAAATAGGTGTTAAGATCAGCCCCTCTGAAGGCATAAATCGACTGCTTTGGATCTCCTACAAGATAAAAAGCTTTTGCTGCGTGAAATAGTGTGTGAAATATGTTCCACTGAATGGGGTCCGTATCTTGAAACTCATCAATGATCGCAACTTGATATTTTTCCTGAACCGCTCGTGTAAAACTCGGCTGGATCAGCCGTTTTTGCATCTGCTTTAAAATCTGATCTGGAGGATAAATTTCTTCTTTTAAGCAAATAACATCAAGATTTTCCCGGCAATCTTTAGCGATACGCACAAGAGTATTTAAAGGCGCTATTGCCTCTTTTAATAGTGTTGTTATTTTTTCAAAATAAGGAGGTTTTCTTATCTCCGCATTTTTCTTTAATTGACTATCGGTTAAAAGAGATAAAAAAAGAGGGCTTTGCCAAAGAAGCTGATCAAACTCTTCTTCACTGCAACTTTGATGCTCAATCATCTTCGCTAAAATCTCTACTTGAGTCTCCCATTTTTCTAAAACTTGGCTTTGCCTATTTGTTATCCCTTTATAGTAGGGCGCAATTTTATAAAAATCTGCCAAGAGATCTTTCCCTTTTAAAGCAGCAAGCTCAAGGACAAACGCTGCATAACTTTCCCTATATGAAGCAATTTTTGGAAAAGTTCCCTCTAAAAGGATAAGGTTTGATAGCGCACGCTCGAGTTTTTGAAAATTCTCCCCATGCGCCTGAAATAAAGCTTTAAGCTGAGCTCTACTATACAAAGAGGTGCTTAGCTGATGACGAAAAAATTTATGCACCTCAGCACTTATTAAGGGTAAAATGGCAGTTTCCTCAAACTTTTCCTGTCCAAATCCTATCTTCGCATCAAAGGCAAACTCCGAAAGCATTCTGTGGCAAAACGAGTGAATAGTAAAAATTTCCGCATCGTCTATTTGAGAAATTGCATTTTTTATCCGTAAAATCGAGAGCTCTTTTTGCATTAGAGCCTTGAGCACATACGGGAAAAGGTCTTCTTTTACCCCAGAGAGCATATCTAATACTTTTAGAAGATTAGAAAAGATGCGCCGCTTTAAATCGCGCGTTGCAGCCCTTGTAAATGTCACGACAAGAATTTCACTTAAAAGCTTGCCATCTAAAATAAATCTTGTGACAAGATGCTCAATTGCAAACGTCTTACCAGTACCAGCTGATGCTTCGAGAACATGATGACCATAAAGCGCAGCTTTTGGATCTAAACAATCAAATTGACTCATGAGGCGCTCCACGTGAGAAAGGGCTCAAATGCTTTTTCTAAATACGGGGTCCAATTTTTCATCATTCCCGGGCCGTCCATATGCGCTTTTTCTTGAAATGCAAAGGTAAAATACTCATCTTTTAATGAGAGTAATTTTAGTAACGTTTTTTCTTCTTTTTTTAATAAAGGCAGCGCCCAATCTGGCTCAAGCGGCGATGGAGATGTGCTCGCCTTCTCAAAATACTCAAGATAAGTCGCAAGATGCTCGAGAGGATCGCCCTTTGGGGGAGATAGCCTTTCCCCTTTTTTTGTTAATAGTAAATCACCTGTCTGAATAGATAAAAAAACAAGGTAAAGGGGCCAAATTTTTATCAAGTCTGCAGCTTTTTTTTCTCCATGAAAAATCAGTCCTTTGCTACATACATTATCTAAGGATCCAACAAGGATTTTACCATTTATTGTCAGCGCCTTATGAAAGCGCACATTCCCCTCTATATGCGGCTTTTCAGAGTAAGCGCTTAACTCTACTTGATAAATGTCTTCTCTTTTCACATCAAAACTTGCAAGTTGCAACCATAGCAAATGCATCTCTTCTTCTACCCTTGAAATAGCAATTTTATTAAGAGGCCCACTTGGCAATTTTCCATGTACCTCAGCGTGTTTTAAAACGTTTTCTAAAGGATTTTTCATCGCATCTATGCGAAAAATAGCCTTTTGCAGATAGGAAAGGATCATATCTCCCCCTTGCACCTCTCCTCTTTTCAAATAAAGCCCTAAAGCTTTGTTACAATAAAAACGGAGGGGACTCGTTGCAAGTTTTTTGATCTCTCTAAGATCAATCACATTTTCTTCAAAACAGACCTCTTCAGGGAAAGAAAAAGATGGAATAAGAGAGGACTGAGAGCTCTTTTTATGACTCTTCTCAATAAAGTGAGTAAAGGTATTAACGTCCCCTAAATAATAAACAAGCTCATCAATCAGCGAGCTCGGACCGAGCTCTTTTCCCGTTTGCTTGCAAAGATTTGTATAACTTAATATTAGCGTCTTACGACAAGAAAGAAGAGCTTCTAAAAAGAGATAACGATCTTTCAGAGAAGTGGTTGGAAAAGGATCTTTTAGCGGACTTGATTTCATCTCACTAAGCGCTCTGACACTCGATTTTTTAGGAAAACTCTGCTCATCCATGCCAATCATGCAAAGAATTTTTGCAGGAATCACTTCTCCAGGGCTAATAGTTGAAAAACGGATCGATTCAACCTCTGATGGCGCATATACATCAATATTCTTTGTAAGAGCCTTTTCAAGGTACGTTTTTATACTCGAAAAATCCCCTTTGAATTCAGGAAGTAGAGCAAGATTTGCAATTTCTGCATCAAAAAGAGCGCAAGACTTGGCCTCCTCTTTTGTAAAGTGCTTATAAGTCCACTCTTTCATAAGATGCAGCCACTTTTTAAATGTATGCTCTTTTGTTTCAAATTGCTCTAAATCATATTTCAAACTTTCTAAACACTCTACAACTTCGCCAAAAAGCTCAGAACTTGGCATATCAAGTACTTGAATACCCTCATCGGAGTTAGAAACAAGCCCAAGAAGCATCCGTGTGATTGCATCTGAAAAGGTTCCAAGCCCTACCTCTTCATTTTTACGCTCTTTTGAAGAGTGGGATTTTCGATGCTCTAAATCATAGCCAAAACGGATATTTGCCTTAATAAACCAATGCCTAATTTGATGATAATCCTTTCCTTTCCACCCATGACGTTTTAGAAAAAGAGGATTTCCAAAAAGCTTTAATATATCCTCAGCATTCCAAACGCTTCCAATAAGAGAGAGAAGCTGCCTTGTGCCTTGTAAAAAATGGCTTTTCACCTCAAGCCCGTGAATCTGATAGCAAATTTTCTCATCAAGCGATCCAAAAACAAGGTGAATAAGCTCTGCATATTCGGAGATGTTAGGGGCGAGCACCAAAATATCTTTTGGCAAAACATTTTCTGTTTGCAGTATTTCAATCAGGTGTTTTTTAAGCTCAAGAAGTTCCCTATATTTCGAAGGAAAAGCGTGAAGCTGAATGGAGTCGTCTTTATTTGCGCTAAACTTTTCAGTTTCTAAATCAAGCAGAGCTTTTTGCAGCATCTCAAGCTGCGATCCCCCTTTTTCTATGTATTGGTCTGTGGAGAGAAAAGAATCATAAAAGGGAAGACTTGTGCGACCAAGCTTTCCAAAATTTGCTAGAAGAGGGTTTTGCTCCTCTAAATAATTACTAAGATCTTCTTGCTGAGCTATAGATGCATTTCTAGAAGAGCGCGCGAGCATCTTTTTTTCAAAACGCGTTGCCAAATCTTCCCAATAAAAGCGACAGGGAGAAAAGTGATAAGCCGTAAAACTCCACTTTCCCAAAAACTGCCCAAAAAATTCCTGATAGAGATTAGGAAGAAAATGAATTCCAAAAAGATGGAGATCGATTGTAAAAGGAATTTTATCAAACTCTATTTTTTTCTCCAGCAACTGATAGGGATAATTCCAAAACCTAAACACATTTTGGAAAAGAACTTGCTGCCACCCTTGTCTTTTTAGCCAAGAAGGTAAAAACGCCCCTCCAAAAGTTCCATAATTGATAAAGTCTTCACTAAGCTGCCAGGCAAGGCCCCTTGCGCGTAAAACCCTACTTTCTCCATCCAAATAATTTAAGAGCTCCTCATCTTTAAGCTCTAGAATTTCCTTTTCGAGATGCAGCGCTAAAATCTGTTTTGAAGGAAGTTTCATCTCTCTTTCAATCAGTAACTCTGAAAGATAAATCA
>DAOWHK010000086.1 GCA_030641465.1 Parachlamydiales bacterium
CGGGATGAAGATTCAGGAATGGAAGAAGAACACCTTATCCCTCTTACTAAACACTTGATTATCCAAAAAGGCGATAACGTGGTGAAAGGACAGCAGCTGACAGATGGACTTGTTGTCCCTCAAGAAATTCTGGAAATTTGTGGCGCAAGAGAGCTGCAAAAGTACCTTGTAAACCAAGTGCAGGAAGTCTATAGACTTCAAGGGGTTGATATTAATGATCGCCATATTGAGATCATTGTTCGTCAAATGCTCCAAAAAGTCCGTGTGACAGATCCTGGTGATTCATCATTCCTCTTTGGAGAAAATGTCGATAAAAAGATTTTCCATGCGCAAAATACAAAAGTGATTGATACGGGTGGTAAACCAGCACAGGCAACTCCGGTTCTGCTTGGAATTACCAAAGCATCACTCGGCACTGAATCATTTGTTTCAGCAGCATCTTTCCAAGAGACGACAAGAGTTCTTGCAGATGCCGCATGCGAAGGAAAGACCGATTATCTTCTAGACTTTAAGGCAAACCTCATTATGGGGCATGTCATTCCTGGAGGAACTGGATTCTTTGAATATAATGAAAGAGTGCAGAAGATTATTGGGCAGGAGTCTGATGATATTCTAAACTTTACCTTTGCGGAGCAAGCGTAGAAACAATATTTCATCATTTGATTGAACCTTAATATATAAAAAGCTCGAAGAATACCTTCGAGCTTTTTTTGTTATATTGAGTTTAGTTCTGCAAGTGTATTTGCCAAAAAATCAAATACCTTATTTGACAATTTGCCATGACTTAGTTCTAACCATTCTAGATGATTTAGAAAAGTTCGATATGGTTTAGACGAACTATATTTAGAATCGATGGCATTCATAGCGCTACCAAGAAATTGAATAGGTTCGCATACAATACATACTACGGGTACACCAAAAATGAAACCAATGCTGCCATTTATAACACGATCCTTTAATGGTATATTTTCATCAGTAAGGTAATTGAATAAATTTCGACCAAGTGAAAATTTTTTATGGCTCCTATTAAACTCTGTTGCTAATGTAGGATTCTTCGCTTCTATCAATTGTCTCATATGAGAGTAGTTATCGATTGCAAGCCGCCTCAGGCTATTTGGATCGGCTCTATCGGGCATTAGAAATGTTAAATCATAATACATAGTATTTTCATTATATAGTCTTTGCCAATGCTTACACACCGCTGAGTGTGAAGGATCTTTAATATAGAGAAAAATAGCTACTATTAACTCTTCGGATAATGAATCGAAAGTTTTTCTAATAGTCGCCTGAGCATTATTAGTATCAGGCGCTTGAACATATGTTCCTAATCTTTGCGTTGAAGTGCTCATTTTTATTTCCTTGTTTTTATTAAATTAAATGCATAAATATTCATGCATTGTAAGTACTATAACAACACTTTGTTTTTTTTAATACTAAAAACGCATAATTAATTTAATTATTATTAATAATGACGCAAGCTTTTAAAGGCTAATAACTTGTACGTAATTATACAAGAAAGAGGGGGCTTGGAATGGGGGAGCGGGAAGCTTAAGAGGTGATCTTTAGCGGTATCTATTTGCATATTAATGGCTTACAATAAGCTTGGATTAGCTTTTCTAACTTTACTGTGTCTTTTGCAAGCTATGAAGATCAAACAATTCCAGATTTAGATTCAACGCTTCCTATAATAGCGCAGAATGCAACGTATCGCGTTTGTAATGCTGAGAGTCATGATTCAATAGTGAGTGCTGTAGCAAGAGTGCAAATTGAAGGCTGTATACAATGGATGCGCTCAGAACTTAATCACACATCCTTGTTGGAAATGTGATTAAATTATACATGCAGATTCGATGATATTGAGCTGCTAGAGCAATTGCTTAATTAGCGTTTCTAGTTTTACGGTGTCTTTTGCAAAATTGCGGATCCCTTCTGAGAGCTTCTCTGTCGCCATGGCATCTTCATTAAGCATCCAACGGAAGGTCTTTTCATCGACAGATATTTCTTTTAGATCTGACTTTTTTGCAAACTCTGGAGTGAGTTTACAAGGAACTGCTCCTTCTGCATCTGTCAATTCTTTGAGGAATTTTGGCGCAATTGTAAGAAGATCACAGCCAGCAAGCTCCAAAATTTCTTCTGAATTTCTAAAACTTGCACCCATAATTTGGGTTTTGTGACCAAATTTTTTATAATAGTTATAAATTTGTGTCACAGAAATTACGCCTGGATCTTCATCACCTGGGTATGAATCTTTTCCTTCCGCTTTTTTATGCCAGTCGAATATTCTTCCGACAAAAGGAGAGATGAGCGTTGCTTTACTCTCAGCGCATGCAATTGCTTGTGCAAGATTAAACATTAAGGTCATGTTGCAATGAATACCTTCTTTTTCAAGCTGCCTTGCTGCGAGGACTCCTTCCCAAGTGGCTGCAAGTTTAATGAGGACGCGTTCTTTATCAATGCCGGCCTCTTTATAGAGGTTGATGTATTCGTGTGCTTTTTTTAAGCTTCCCTCTACATCAAATGATAGCCGAGCATCGACTTCGGTAGAGACTCTTCCAGGAACAATTTTGAGGATTTCTACTCCAAAATTTACGAAAATTTTTGTGATAATAAGATTTAGATCGCCTCTGCCGTCTTGGATAGCTTTTTGAATGAGAGGTTTATATTCGTCAACTTGCGCAGCTTTTAGAATAAGAGATGGGTTGGTTGTTGCGTCCGTTGGTTTATATTTTTTGATTTCATCAATTTCTCCAGTATCTGCAACAATTGTTGTGAGTTTTTCAAGATTTTCTTTTTTATTCATAAAGCTTTGTCCTCTTATTTTTATTTTGTGTATAGCAAAAATTAATAGGAAAGTCCAATCCATTCATGTGGCAGGGAGAAAAAACGAGTGTTTGTTAGTTTTTTTAGGTGTTTTTGAAAGCGATGTGTATTTAATGTCATTTCATAATGGGAGAGTTGAATTGTTGTTTCTTCGTTATTAAGTAGGTGAGTAATGATGTGTGCAATTTGATCTTTTTCAAATCGAATGCGTTGACCACCTTCTAACAAATCTGCTTGGCATTCATAGGTAGAATGGTCTGCATTAAAGGTAACTTTAACTTTGTTTTCACGAGAATGAATGGTATTTGTATAGATATTTATGTACAAGTTAAGATCTTTTTTTTGAGAGATCATCTCCAATTCAAATCCATTGACAAGATCTCGGGAAGTAGAAGAGAGCTTTGCGAAATTATGCTCAGAAATTCCAGAGCGAATTGCTGTATGTTGCCAAGAATCTTGATGACTACAAGCGCCTACTAAGAGAAGGATTACGCAATATCCAAGCAACTTCAAGTGTTTCTTCCATTATTGGTGCGCATGCGCAGTTCCAACGGTCGAGTGCGATCCGTTATTATGTGAGGCCAAAATAATTCCAATCGTTGCAAGTGTGAGCCCTCCTACAATGAGTCCTGCCGCCTTTACTTTGCTGCGTTTTGCTTCAACTGTTGACTCTTTTGCAGCTTGCCCCGTAGCCTGTTGATCTGGCGGCTCCACTGCTGCGGCATTGTTAATGTATAATAATATACTTAGAAAAATAAGAGATATAAGGGTTTTTTTCATAAAATGACTTCTTTTTAGATTGTTCAGGGTTATTAGGGAGTAAGCAGTTCATTTTGAAGTGTTTTCATTACTTTGAGCTGCCAGTATATTCCCTCTTTATTATGATGTTTATCTAAAAAACCTTCGAATGGCAATAGGTTTTTTTTATAAAAAGTTTTTTCTGCAAATAACTCTTTTAGTGCAATGGATTTATCAACTTCGTTAATGTCTCGCTGAGATAGGGCTTTTCGACATGATTCTTTAAGAGATTGCATTTTTTGAGTGAGCAGAGCTATTTTTTCAGGATCGTCAATGGATGAAAATAAATCTTTTGTAATACAAAGTGAGCGAAACATCTTTAAGAACTCTCCTTGAATTTTAAGAAAGTCCTTTCTACTTGATACAGCGGTCATTATGAAAGCATAGCCGTCATGTATGAGAATTGATTGGAGCATTCGGAGAGGGCCAAGGCGGTTTTTTGAGTCAATTTGTGCAAGGTGGGCCTTTCCATTTTTGGTTTCTATGAATCCTAGGCCTCTCCATTCATTGGAATGATCTGCAAGATGGAGATTTTTTACAATATTGATATATTCTGTTTCAGATACTTCGATTTTTTCTATGGCTAAATTAACCGATGGAGGAAAAGTTTTTTTTTCATAAGACACAAAGCTAATTTTCACTCTTTTAGAAAGGGACTCAGGGTTGATGACTTGCCAGTTTTTTGCGGGTACAAAATAATAAAAGGGTTCTTGAGGTACTTCGCAAAAAAGCGATACGTTTAAAAAAAAAAGAGGAAGAAAGGTTTTATACAGAAAGCGAGTCAAGACTTGGGAATTTAACAAGGAGGATCCTTTAGATTGTTATCCGGAGCAAGTGAAAATTAGCTGGTAGGCAAGGGGCGAACGAGGATAAAACTCTAAAGAAAAGCCGACGAAATTAAACCCCAAGTCTTGAATCGGTTTGTATATTAGTGCATTAGTGCGCATTATTTCCTCCTCCAGATGATGCTTTGCTAGGCGTAATAAGAGCTGTAAGTAAGGCTATCCCTCCAAAAAGTCCCAGTCCCCAGCCGACCATGGAAATTGCAATCGCTTCATAACTAGATTCAACAGCGCCCATTCCTGTGTAATATTCAAGGTTTCCTGGAGAGTTGTTTGCAGAAAGAGAAAATGTGGAGGTGCAAAGTAATATAAGCATGACTTTTATTAGCCATTTTTTCATAGAAAGATTCCTTTATGAACTTAAAATCGATATTGCATAATGCCAGAGTTTTGTACAAATCATTTTTCACTAGACTCTTTGATTGATTATTATATCGATGTAGAGTATGGTTCTACTTACTACGCTAAATATTTCCAAAACTCTACCCACACTTTAGGCTCATGAAAACAATTGAAACAGGTAAAGACAAAGTCAAAAAAATCTGTGAAGTTCTCAAAAAAGAAACGCTCGATCCTGCAAGAGAAGAAGCTCAGCAAATTCTTGCAAATGCTCGCACGGAAAGTGAGAAACTGATCAAAGAAGCGAAAATACAAATTCAAAAAATGCAAGAAGCAGCGCGCCTCGAAATTAATGAAGAGAGAAATGTTTTTCAAGCATCTATTAACTTAGCATGCAGACAAGCAATTTCTACTCTCAAACAGGACATTGAAACGCAGATTTTTAATGAGGCGTTAGCAAATAGTCTTGATCAATTTACAAATGATCCAAAAATTCTAGGAGAGCTGATGTCTGCAATTGTAGTATCTCTTGAAAAAGAGGGGATTCATGGAGATTTAGAGGCGCTTGTATCTTCAAAGGTAAATGCTGAGCAAGTGAATAAGCATCTTCTAAAAGGGGTGCTTGATAGACTAAAAGAGAAAAGCGTTGTTTTGAGTGATATGACAGGTGGTGCACAAGTGAAACTTTTTGAAAAGAATATGACACTTGACATCTCGGATCAGGCGTTAAAAAACCTGGTTGGAAATTTTTTGCGGAGCAGTTTTAGGTCCATTCTTTTTGAGAGTTAGATGAAAAATACGTATTTTTTGGGGACAGTTCTTCCGGAGCTTGTGATTGATGCAGAGCCTGATTTGCAATTTCAAGAGTTAATAAATTTATTCCGCATGAATATGAGTCAATCTGACCTTGATAAGGTTGCAATAATTCGGACCTTTATTGATTTAGAAAATATCAAGCGGTTTCTGCAAAATATTGAACTTGATTCTAGGGGAAATTTAACGGAAAAGCAACTTGATGAGGCCCTTCTTAACAAAGAAACTTTACCAAGTTATGTCTTCGATCTGTTTGATCAATATGAAACTACAAAAGAAAGGCTTTCTCATTTTTCGAGAATTTTTGTAGAATTTTTTAAAGACCCTAATAATCAAAAGGGGAAATTTCTTACATTCTATTTTAATTTTGAAAGAGAGTGGAGGCAGATGTTGGTTGGTTACCGCGCAAAAAAACTTGGGCGCGATCTCATTACTGAACTTCAATATGAAGATTTTGGAGACCCTTTTGTTGCCGAAATTCTCGCGCAAAAAGATAGTGCACAGTTCGAATTTCCCTATGAGTATGAGGATTTGGGGCTTATGCTTTCAAGTGGGGACGAGAGTCCTCTTGGTCAATATAAAATGATGGTGAAATTTCGCTTTGATAAAATCAAGGCCTTTGTGGAAAACACGCCTTTTTCTATCGATTGGACCTTAGCTTATTTGACGATGTTTAACTTAGTTCATGATTATCATGCTTTAGATAATACAAAAGGGCAAAAATTATTAAACCTGGTGCTTAAGGAATCTGTATGAACGAAAGGAAAAATCTAATGGAAAAAAAAGGGTCAACTGGCCAAGTTGTAAAGGCATTTGGAAATTTGATTCATGTGCGCTTTGATAGTCATATTGCACAAGGTGAGCTTGGTTTTGTAAAAATTGGAGACGACTATCTCAAAGCTGAAGTAATTGAGATTGCTGGAGATGAAGCAAAACTTCAAGTATTTGAAGACACTAGAGGGGTACAATTTGGAACGCCTGTTGAATTCACAACATTTTTACTTGAGGCAGAACTTGGGCCAGGGCTTCTTAGTTCCATTTTTGATGGTTTGCAAAATCCCCTTGAAAAAGTAGCTGATGCTACAGGACTATTTTTATCCCGTGGAACCTATATAGTGCCTCTTGATCGCGACAAACACTGGACCTATCAACCTACGGCAAAAATTGGTGATATTTTAGAAAGAGGTGACGAAATCGGTTATGTAATGGAAGGGCGCTTCCATCACTGCATAATGTTGCCATTTATTTTGACTGGAAAATATACGATTATTTCTATGAAACCCGCTGGTTCCTATGCAATTGATGAGATCATTGCTACTGTGGCCTCTGAAGATGGAAAAGAAAAAACGATAAGTATGGTGCAAAAATGGCCAATTAAAGCCTCTTTGTTGATCGGCAAGAAAATCAAAGCATCAAAAATGATGGATACTGGATCGCGCTCCATAGATACGCAATTTCCAATATTAAAAGGGGGAACATTTTGCTCACCTGGACCTTTTGGAGCTGGAAAAACCGTTTTGCAGCATCATTTATCTAAATTTTCCTCAGTAGATCTTGTTGTAATTACTGCATGTGGAGAGCGCGCTGGAGAAGTTGTGGAGGTATTAAAAACCTTCCCTCACCTTATTGACCCACATACATCAGAGTCTTTGATGAGTCGGACAGTGATGATATGTAATACTTCTTCGATGCCAGTTGCTGCAAGAGAGGCCTCTGTATATATGGGAGCTACCATCGCTGAGTATTATCGGCAAATGGGACTTGATATTTTACTTCTTGCTGATTCTACATCCAGATGGGCGCAAGCAATGCGTGAGATGTCAGGTAAATTAGAAGAAATTCCTGGGGAAGAAGCTTTTCCTGCTTATTTAGGATCTCGCATTGCAGCATTTTATGAGCGCTCAGGTGTAATTACATTAAAAAATGGAAAACTTGGTTCATTGACAATTGGAGGGACCGTTTCTCCTGCAGGGGGTAACTTTGAAGAGCCGGTGACTCAAGCAACGCTATCTGTTGTTGGAGCATTTCACGGTCTTTCTAGAGCAAGATCTGATGCAAGGAAATATCCTGCGATAGATCCACTCATTTCCTGGTCAAAATATATTGATGATGTCGGAAAAGATTTAAAAGATCGGATTGAAGGGTGGTCTGATATGTCAAAAGCGGCCGCAAATTTTCTTGTAAAAGGGGATGAAATTGGAAAACGGATGGAAGTCGTTGGCGAAGAGGGGATCACTATTGACGATTTGACAGTTTACCTAAAATCAGAGCTCTATGAATTTGCTTATCTTCAACAAAATGCCTTTGATAAAGAAGATGAGTATTGCCCCCTTGATAGGCAAATTGAACTTGTTAAGCTTGTGCAAGCAATTTTTAATACATCCTTTTCTTTCGAATCTCAAGATGAAGCAAGAACTTATTTTTTAAATCTTCAAAACGATATTAAGAACATGAATTTTATGCCTTTTAATTCTAGCGGTTATACTAATACTTATAATCAAATTAAAGAGCGCATAAATCACGCAGGTACATAATGAATAAAGTATATGATAGGATTACAAATATTCGTGGGAATTTAATCACGGTAAACGCCGAAAAAATTTCTCTTGGAGAAATTGCCAAAATCCACAACTCTTCTGGGAAATCTGTTTTAGCTTCTGTTCTTAGCATAGACAGGGAACAAATCACCCTTCAGACATTCGAGAGCACTCGTGGAATTTCTACAGGGGATCACGTCACTTTTCTTGGAAAACAGGTGCAGGCAATCACTGGAGACGCCCTTCTCGGTCGTCGATTTAATGGTATTGGAGATCCAATTGATGATGGGCCAAAAGCTGAAGGCGTAGCCGTAGATATTGGAAAACCTTCCTTTAATCCTGTGCGTCGCATCGTGCCCCATCAGCTCGTGCGCACAAATATTCCGATGATTGATGTGTTTAATTGCCTTGTAAAATCGCAAAAAATTCCTATTTTTTCTGTTGCAGGAGAGCCATACAATGAACTACTCATGCGTATTGCTAACCAAACCGATGCGGATGTTGTCGTCATTGGAGGAATGGGACTGCGGTTTGATGATTATCAAGCATTTATAGATAATGCAGAAAAATCTGGATCGATGGAAAAAACAGTCATGTACATCCATAAGGCAACGGAGCCTGCTGTTGAATGCGTACTTGTTCCAGACATGGTTCTTGCATGCGCAGAGCAATTTGCTGTGCAGGATAAAGATGTCCTTGTTCTTTTAACCGATATGACAGCTTTTGCAGACTCGATTAAAGAAATCATGATTACAATGGATCAAATTCCGTCAAATCGGGGATACCCTGGATCTCTCTATTCAGATTTAGCAGCTCGTTATGAAAAAGCGGTAGATATTGATGGAAGTGGCTCGATTACAATTATTTCTGTGACAACCATGCCAGGTGGGGATGTTACTCATCCGATTCCTGATAATACGGGATATATTACGGAGGGGCAATTTTATTTGCACTCTGGAAGTATCGATCCCTTTGGTTCACTTTCAAGACTGAAGCAACAAGTGATTGGCACGGTTACGCGTCAAGATCATGGAGATATTGCCAACGCACAAATTCGCCTTTATGCTGAGTCAAAAAAAGCAAGAGAGCGAGAAGGTATGGGATTTAAACTTTCAAAATGGGATGAAAAACTCCTGAATTATTCCTTTCTTTTTGAGGAAAGAATGATGAACCTTGAAGTAAATATCCCGATTGAAAAGGCATTGAATTTAGGGTGGGAGACACTTGCTGAGTGTTTTGAAGTTAATGAGGTAGGGATCAAAAAAGCTTTAACTGATAAATATTGGCCGAGGCAAGCTTAATAGTGACGCAAATTAAACTTACAAAAAATGAGCTTCGCGATCAACAATTTAAACTTGGTCAACTCCAGAAATATTTGCCGACACTGCAACTGAAAAAAGCGATGCTTCAAGCAGAAGTTAATAATGCACAAACAGAACTTGATGAGCTAACAGTTGAATATGAGAAAATAGAAAAAAGTGTTGAGAGGTTTCAATCTCTTTTAACGGACGTTGATGCATTAAATGTATTTCCAGCTTTAGAAATTAAGGAAGTTGTAAAGACTTATGAAAATATTGCGGGAGTGGATATCCCATCTTTTAAACAAGTTGTTTTTCATCCACCTCAGTATGTATTATTTGACACAGGGCTCTGGATTGATCAAGCAATTACAGAACTTCAATCTCTTTCCACTGCCCGCCAAAAAATCCTTGTTGTAGAAGAAAAGAAAAAGGCCCTTGAAAAAGAACTACGCGAAGTATCTATTCGAGTAAACCTATTTGAAAAAATCATGATTCCAAGAACTTTGACAAATATCAAAAAAATCAAAGTGTTTTTAGGGGATCAGCAGCTGGCAGCCGTTGCGACATCAAAAGTTGCCAAGCAAAAAGTCCTGCTTCGAAAACAAAAGGCTCTAGAGGAAGAATACGCATGATTGTCAACATGAAAAAATACCTATTTATCGGTGTTCAAGAAGATTTGAATCA
Source organism: Parachlamydiales bacterium (assembly GCA_030641465.1). Taxonomy (GTDB): domain Bacteria; phylum Chlamydiota; class Chlamydiia; order Chlamydiales; family Simkaniaceae; genus DAOWHK01. The sequence continues at coordinate 10,135 of DAOWHK010000086.1, forward strand.
ATTTTTTCATAAGGCGCAAAAACTTGGGTTTATTGAATTTATTGCAGAAAGTGGAAGGAAATCTGCTGACTATCCAAAGCATGTGGAAAACCTTCTTTTAGCGATAAAAATATTAAGAAAACAACCGAGCATCAAACCCTATTCTCTCATCGATATCAAAGATTCTGAAAAAGTAGCATCTAGAGTTATTGAACTACGAAATTTACTTGAAAAAATGGACGAGCAAAAAAGATATTTGCAAGCAGAAATTCTTAGA
>DAOWHK010000120.1 GCA_030641465.1 Parachlamydiales bacterium
AAATGATCCAATGTCCAATTCTTCCCCTTCTGCAACATTATGATCGAGCTCTTTAATCCGATCATCAATTGGACCTACAACTTGGCAGCTCGTACTTTCTTTAAGCTCCTCTATGCCTCCGGTATGATCCTCGTGATAATGAGTCACAAGAATAGAAAAAAGCTCAAGTTTTTCACTATCTAAAACATCAGATACTTCTTTTGCAGATCCTGGATCAATACATAAGCATTTAGATCCCCATGTCACAAGATAGGCGTAGTTATCGGATAAAATAGGGATTTGAAAAAGATATATATCATCCGTAAGGTTTGTTTTTATTACGTTTTCCATGTTAAAAATATTCCCTTTGCATCTGATGCATTTGTATATTTTCTGGCAAACTTAGATAAATCATGATGGCAAAAAACAAAATCGCCACAAATATTCGTAAAAACCCAATTTTGTGATGCTCTACATGTAAATGATTGCTTCTATCCCAACTCGTAATTTTCTTTTTTGATAATTTCACATACGAAACAATCATCGTAATAATAGAAATAATAGGAAGCCCAAGTCCTACTCCAAAAAACCATACGGAAAGACTGCGATAAAGAGACGCTAAATAGATAGGTTTTTTACCATCGACGCTGCGTACTGAAATGCGAAAAAGCCATTTTCCAGGAGTTGTTCCCCATGTAGCAAGTAAAAAAGCTTCCACAAATACCCAAAGAAAAATAATAAACATCCCTACGAAAAGTGGCCGTCGCTCTAACAGGGTACTTTGGGAAAACCCTAGAATAAAACCAATAATGAAAGAAAATAATGTATAATCAAGTATTCTTGCCCAATACCGCACCCACGGCCGAGTTTTACGAATTGTCTGAGTATCCTCTCTTGTATCATCCACTACAGCCGGCTCATCGATTCCGCCTACTGCAAACCCGGCAACTTCTGAAAGAGGTTGCCACACGGGATCAGAATCTAAACAAATAGGAGTCTTTTCATTGATCTCCTCTTCTACAAGAAGTTCGCGAAGCTCATACTGCGAAAGAGGACCAATTTTTTCTTCCCCTTTTTTATAAAACCAACACTTTTTTTCCAAAATTCCCCCTCTCAAGAATCAGCGATTATTTTTTCACCCTATCAGGCAAAGTATTTATTGTGGATAGATAATTCCTAGTCGATGCGAGCAAATGATTCCACTTTGCAAGGGTTTTATTATACTCGTCCTCAAAAAGGTTTGTTCGATATCTTCTTGATAATGCGAAATCAAGAGCGTGGCTAGGACCATGAAGAAGCGTTTTATAGGCAATTTCTTCAAAAAGCTCCATTTCGAAAAGAAGCATCTTTCCGTTTGCAATATTTGATTTTGTATCCTTAATGCGAATTAACTCCTCTACTGCGCTCAAGATCACCTCCTCGCATTTTATTGCACTTAACCGCAATTTTTCAAACGCTAAAGAAACTAAGTTAGATGGCAGCTTTATTTTACTCCCCAGTATGCGCTCATGCATAAGACCTTGCAGATCAAAGTTTTTCGTTAAAGTGCAAAATACTTTTTCGATTGGAGTATACTCAATCCCCTCAAATCCGATGCCTCCACTTGTAGCATTGATAAATTCGATTTCTTTGTGGGCTTTTGCAAATTTTGAAATTGCAGAAGATTCCATGATCCATTTGATAAGAGTATGAGTTAGTTTTCCCTTGCGATCCTTTCGCAATGCAAGCTTTTCAGAAGCGCGCATATCCTTTTTTAGTTCTTCTAAAAATACCTGGTTTTTTTCTAGCACGCCAGATGAATAACTTTGCATATTTGTATACGCTAAATCAAGGCCGACAAGAATAATGGGATTGCATCCAAATTTAGCAGCTGTTGCAATGGCAAGAGTTGTAACAGACATGGCCTCATCAGACCACTCGCCGCCAATATCCTCAGATTCTAAACCAAGCTCTTTTTCCATCCAAATTTCCGATGCACCGCCTGTACATGTATGCAAGTACCCCATAGGCCCATTACAAGTATTCCAAACATCTGCTTGTAATCGATTTCCGTAGCAAAGAGGTGTCTCAAAAGCTTGGGCTTGATGAAGCCTCGAATATTCTTCAGGGTTTGGATCAATTGCAAAATTTAGATGAGTCTCTATCCCTTCAGAACTTAGTGCTGTAATTGTCGAGCCACCAGCAATAATCAAAGCTTTTTGTGCAGAGAATTTTAAATAAGGCATCGCCTCTTTTAATGAAGGTCCAGCCCCACAAATGATTGCTGGAATATTATTAAACTCCCCTTCAAGGCGGCTTGCATAAAATGCGCTGGGTAGGCGCTGATAGTTTGCTGCTAAATTCTTGAAAAGATGGTGATAGTGAAGGTTTTCCATAAAAACCGCATTTTCCATAGCAGTCTTACGAGTCAGAGTAAGTTTTAATTCCTCAAATAGCTTGGGGTCTTTTTTTTCATACGATCTAAGCGAGATAACCGCAATCTTTCTAACTGGAAATTCATTTGCGCATTCATGAAAAAAATCTTTACGCCTTGCCCCATCAAAAATAAAGCGAAGATGCACTTGAGGGTGATTAAGAATTTCCTCTGCGCATTCAAGCTCGGAAAAAAATCGTAGAGCTGCTAAATCATCTTCAATAAAAATAACATCTCGAAGTTTACTCTCTAAGAGCCATTTTTTTAAAAAGAAGTAATGGTGCCCAAGGCCCAGACCATAAACATAGATGACATCTACATCATCAAAAGTAAACTCCGTTTCAAAAACCTCTTTTTCTTTTTGAAAATCGTCATAGTCAAAATGAGCTTCTTTTTTTTTGCCATCAAAAAGCCTCATCAAAAAACTAAGCTGGGGATATTTTTTTTCTATTGCACTTTGTGCCATACAACCTTTTCTCCATTCCAGATTCCTTCTCTCTCTTTTATCTCCCCTT
>DAOWHK010000107.1 GCA_030641465.1 Parachlamydiales bacterium
TGCAAGAACAGGTCTTGGCTCTTCTTCCTCGTTTACCGTTGGATTTTTAAATGCGCTATATGCCCTGCAAGGGAAAAAAATTCCCAAACAAAGACTCGCAGAAGAAGCAGTTCATATTGAACAAAATCTGATTGCCGAAAATGTTGGATCGCAAGATCAAGTGCACGCGGCTTTTGGAGGCTTAAATCTGATTGAATTTTCGGAATCTCATATTCAAGTAAAACCCTTGATTATTTCTCGTGAGAAAAGAAAATATTTAGAAGATCATATCATGATTTTTTATACAGGTCTTACGCGCTATGCAAGTATGATATTAACTGAGCAGATGGAAAAAACCAAAAATCGTTTGAACGATGCCTTTTTAAAGAAGATGCATGAAATGGTATACATTGCAGAAGAGATCATCACAAACCTTCCTAAGCAAGAAATGGTGCAGCAATTTGGAGAGCTTCTTGGAAAAAGCTGGGAGCTTAAGAAAAAACTCTCAAGTAAAATTTGCAACGAAGTAATTGATGCGTCGTATGAAAAAGCAATTCTTGCTGGTGCATACGGAGGAAAGCTTTGTGGAGCTGGAAGCGGGGGCTTTTTAGCGCTTGTTGCACCCCCCGAAAGACAAGCTCAAATAAGAAAAAGTTTAAGCGATCTGATGGAAGTGCCGTTTCGTTTTGAAAATGCCGGTAGCACAATTATTTATATGAAGGACTAACCACTTGGATGCAATTATTCTTGCAGGGGGACTTGGCACTAGACTGCAAAAAGTCGTTTCAGATCGGCCAAAACCTTTAGCGCTCATTAAAAACACTCCCTTTTTAGATCTATTAATCAACAAACTAAAACATCTTCCCAAAATTGTTCTAGCGGTAGGCTATAAGGCCGATCAAATCGTTGACTACTACTCCAATCAAAGCACCATCGCATTTTCTATTGAATCGACACCCCTTGGCACTGGAGGGGCAATTAAGCAAGCTCTTAATCAAACTTCATCAGAGGATGTTCTTGTGTTAAACGGAGATTCATTTCTCGATATTTCTCTTGAGGATTTTTTTCAGTATCATAGTAGTAAACAAGCAGATATCACTCTTGCAACTGTAAAAGTTGATGATGCCAATCGCTTTGGGACTTTGGATCTTGATCCCAAAAATCAGCGCCTAGTTTCCTTCCACGAAAAATCTTCAAAAGTAGGTTCTGGGTGGATTAATGCAGGTGTTTATTTACTAAAACGCACTCTTTTTGAAGAGTTTTCTAATAATAGCGCTTTTTCTTTTGAGCACGATATGATGCCAAAACTTTTGAATAAAGAAGCATTTGGGTATCATTGCAAAGGTACTTTTATTGATATTGGGACAGAAGGCTCATACAAAAAGGCGCAAAACATTTTAGAGCCATTTTTTTTATAGGATAACTATGCAGCACGTTTTAATAACAGGTGGCGCCGGCTACATTGGATCAGTCTTAACACCACTACTCCTTCAAAAAGGATACCAGGTAACGGTTGTCGACAACCTTTTCTTTAAGCAAGTCTCTTTGCTTAACTGTTTTGAGCATGCACATTTTTCCTTTGTAAAAGGAGATGTTTGTAATCAAGCTTTGATGCTGCCGCTTATACAAAGTGCAGATATTATTATTCCTCTTGCAGCAATTGTTGGAGCACCAGCGTGCGATGCTCACCCAGATCATGCACAGCAAATCAATTATGATGCTGTAGAATTTATCATAAAAAATAAAACTGACCTGCAAAAAATGCTCTTCCCCAATACCAACAGCGGATATGGCATTGGACAAAAAGAAGAATATTGCACAGAAAAAACGCCGCTAAATCCGGTCTCGCTATATGGAAGATTAAAAGTTGCGATCGAAAATATGCTTCTTGATGCTGGTGGAATTTCTTTTCGCTTAGCAACAGTATTTGGTGTATCTCCAAGAATGCGCATCGATCTACTTGTCAATGATTTTACATTTAAAGCATGTCAAGATCGCTCCCTTGTTTTATTTGAAGAGCATTTCAAGCGAAACTATATTCATGTAAAAGATGTCGCTCGCGCCTTTCTTTTTGGGATAGAGAATTTTGATAAGATGCAAGGGCAGGCCTATAATGTGGGACTTTCCAGCGCAAACTTAAGCAAGCGCGAGCTTGCAGAAAAAATCAAAGTTTATATCAAAGAACTCTATATTCACAGCGCTCCAATTGGAAAAGATCCAGATAAAAGAGACTATATTGTAAGTAATGCAAAACTTGAATCTCTTGGTTACCTGCCAACAAAGAGCTTAGATGAAGGGATTCAAGAAGTGATCACAGCTTTTCCATTTTTAAAAATGAATCACTTTAAAAATATTTGAGCCATTTTTTTTGCAAAGCCACGAGTAGAGTGAAATTCTTGATAATATTTTTGCATTTTTTTGTGGTTTTCGAGAATTTCTGTATCAGATTTTATCAGATCTAATTGATCTAAGGTGGATCCGTTCCAATCGACAATAAGCTGAGAAAGATTGTGTTTTTTTAGTTCATACGCCATCCATGTTCCTTCAGTTGTCAGAGGAATAGCTCCGGATGTGATGGCTTCGACAAAAATTCCAGAGGTGCTCGAATGATAGATTTTAGGGCAGTATGGAAGCAGTACAAAATCGACTGTTTGCATCCATTTTTCATATTCCTCACGTAATAAATTTGTTTTAATAAAATGTAGATGTTTTGTCTCAGGGTGGAAAAAAGGTCTTGCTTTTTCCGCAAGGATAAGCTGCATATTGGGAGTTAAATGATTTGCAAGCATTTGGACTAGATTAAGCCCTTTTTCTTCTCGAATGGAGCCTCCCGGCCACCAAAGAAGGTGCTTAGAAGGCTTTTTTCTGAGTTGGGAGTCGAGATTTAAAGGGGTATGAGGAATGGGCAAGAGGAAGATTTTAGAGCAGAAGAGCTTTTGCTGGGCCTTTGCAAGCAGATCGCTGTCTGTCATCAGCTTAATTTTTTTTCTTCCAAGCTGCCACTGAAGAATTTTGTGGAAAAATTTGTAAATGCTTGCTCGAGTCTTTTGAGTATCATAGGTATAGCGATGAAGAATCCAAAGCTCTGGGCGATAGGAAGTCAGACTCAATGCAATAATTAAACCAAAAAGATGTTGCAGTCCATGCTCAATAAAAAAAATTGCTTGAGTATCGCTATCTTTTTTTGCAATTTTCAATAGTCGGAAGAAGGGATGGATGTTTTTAATGACTGTGAAAATGCGGGGTAAAAAACCTCTCTTTTCATCCCAAGGATCAAAGCTAAGCGTCTTTATCCAGTGATCTGGCAAATTATTAATAGCGCACGATTTTGGAATTACACCAACTAGCTTCCAACCACTCATCGAAGCAGCCTTAGAAGCAGAGCAGCAATATTCATAGATATGCCCAACTTCTGTATTTAAGCAGGGGAGAAGGGCATATAGCTTAATATTCATAATTGTATCGAGCTTTTTTAAAGCATTTAATAAAAATCATTCGGAGAGCCTTTTCAAACATTGCAGGAAGAAATGTCCAATACTGTGGTCTTTTCAGAATATAAATTAACATAGGCATTTTAATGTGTAATAATAAAGCAGCCGTTTTGTTTTTATTAATAAAAGGATCTTTGACAAGATAATTAAAAATTTCCTCATTATTTTTTCGAATACATCTGCTGCTATAAGAATTTTCGAGTTGTCTAAAGGATGCACGAGCTTTTGGCGAATAAACAATTCCATGGTTTATGGCGATTACGTGATTAAAATGCCAGTCGGTAAGCCACTTTAGTTTGGGATTTAAAAGGCCATATTCATTAGCGCAGCTCTTTCTATAAAGAGTGCCATGGCTGTGGATCCAAAGAGGGGTTTGACGAAATAATTTTACAAGAGCTTTTCCTTCGAATGCGATTGGTTTATTAATCAAAAGGAGCCTTTTAACATGATGCTTATAGGGACGTTTATTCTTAAAAAAAGCAGGATCAGATACGCTCATGCCAATTTTTGGGTATTGATCCAAGAGATCAGTACCCTCTGAAAAAAAATCAGGGAATAACAGGTCGTCTGCTGCGCAAAATGCTAGGTATTCTCCCTTTGCCTCTTCCATTCCACGATTATATGTATGGACAGGCCCTAAATTTTTAGCATTTTGAAGGAGCTTTATCTGTGGATGGATTTTTTGATATTTTTTTATTAGAGAAACGCTGTGATCAGTTGAGGCATCGTCAATAACAATGAGTTCAAAATCTTGAAATGATTGGCTAAGAATGGAATCTAAACATTCAGGAAGAAATGCGCTGTGATTATAATTTGCAAGAATAATTGAGAGTTTAGTCATTTTTTAAGGGCTTTTTCTTGCAACCAACAGCAATTAAGTAGTGAGCTAGAGGAAGATAGCCCGTATGAATTACCTCATCGTTTGCAGCAAACATAAAGACATGGGAAAAATATTTACGCATAACTCTTTCTAGGCGCTCCGGTGAATAGACGTTCACATGTCCTTTTTTCGAAATTTCTGATGCGTAATCTTGAGAAATTAAACTTGGTGTCCCGATTACGGTAAGGCCAGTATCTGAGAGTTGTGACGTTATTGCGGAAAAAAAGGCATCTTCGTGCTCAGGATAAATATGTTCGATCACATCAAAATTAATCACCGCATCAAAAAGACCAGTTGGTTCCATTTGTAGGGCATCTTGGCTGCAAAATTCAAGGTTTTCCTCTGGGAAGTTATGTTTTGCAGTTGCGATTGCTTCCTCATCAAAGTCAATGCCTTTTGCATAGCCACACTCTTTCGCTATTAAATAGGTTCCAAGACCCTCATTGCAACCAATTTCGAGAACCTTTTTGTTTTTTCCAATCATTTTTGATGCAAATTTATAATAGGACATCGAATGAAGTAGTCTTCTTGGAGTCTTATGAAACCAATAGGATACATATCTACCAAGTTCAATCAGAGAGGGTTTTTTTATTAACTCTTCGGTAACGCAGGCCCAGTTAGATTTTGTTTCTTTCATAGCGTATTTACCTCTAAATATTGCTTTGCAGCGGTGGTGACTGTTGAGTGGCAAAGGGTTTCATAATAATTTGGTCTTGCAGATAAGTCAACGGGAGCAAATGCGTTTAAGATACGGATATCTGTAGAAAATCTAGTAGAAGGTCCCCGATTCATTGTAGATCCGTGCACAAGAGCAAGAGAAAAAATCAAAGCCTGACCAACTTTTAAGGGGATCCCTTGCATTTTTTCTGAAATGGAATCGTTCATGAGCTTTGGTGCGTATAAAAACCCTAACTGATGAATATCAGAGCCTTTTGTGATTTTTTTATCTGTATTTTGTATTTTTGTTGTTGGAAATAGCGTTTCTGAGGCTGTATGCGACCCTGAAAGTACTTCTAAGCTGCTTTTTGCTGTGAGGTCAACGTATGGAACAAGTACAGAAACTTCATAGGGAGATCCTCCATAAAAAGTGTCGCGATGATAGCCAATATTATCTTGAGGCTTTTCGGGCCTAGTGATTCTAAGATAGGGGTCTTTTTGAATGAGTAAATCTTGCCCAATAAACTCTTTAAAAAAACTTAGCTGTGGCTCAATTACTTTTAACCCAAATTTCTCATTTCGAAAAAATTGTGTCATCTCCATTTGGATTTTGGTATGAGCATCATCGTCATTAATAGAGAGGTGGTAATTTTCAAGAGTAACCGTTTCTCCCATGAGAGACTGCAGTTTTTTTGTAAGAGCAACTTTTACTTCAAATGCAGGGTTTGGATCTATCAAATCAAGAACAAACCAGCCGTTTTCAGAAAATGTCATGATATTTCCTTAGTTATTTTTTATGACATGCAACGCAAAGAATATAGTGAGCCATTGAATTAAATCCTGTGTGCATTACTTCATCGTTCATTCCGAAAGGAAAAACTTGATGGAAGTATTTTTCTAATTCATTCACAAGGCGCTCTGTTGAATATAGATTGACATGTCCAAGTTTGCTCGGCGCTGAAGCGTATTTATCGGCTGTGATATTTGGCGTTCCAATCACACATACGCCATCTTCTGCTAAATTTTTTGCAATGGTATTAAAATAGGTGTGTTCATGCTCTTTGTAAATATGTTCAATCACATCTAGGCTGACAATGCCGTTAAACTTGCCATACGATTTATCCATAAAATCATCGTGGATAAAATTGTACTTTTCTCCTGGAAGATTTGTTTTTGCAGTAACAATGGAAGGGCCGTCAAGGTCCACGCCAGAATAATGAAGTTGATTTTCTGCAAGGATCGTAGTGCCAATTCCATCACTGCACCCAAGTTCAAGAATTTTTCCGTTTTTTGGAAGCATCTTTGCGGCAAATTTATAACGGGATAATACAAATCCGAGTCTTTTGGGATCGTTTCTAAAATTGAAGGACCAGTGATCGCCAAGAAGGAATTTATGGTCCTCTAATAGCTCGGTGGTGCTATCCCAAGCATTTTTTTCTGAATGTTTTACCACTTGCTTGCATCTCCTAAATAATTGTTGCAATATAGAAGCAATATAGATTTCTTTCAAGTGAGGATTGAAGAGTGATGAATAACATGGTGATTTTTGGTGCAAAAGGTTTTATAGGATGCCATGCATATCAGTATTTCCAGAAACTTGAAAAGCAGGTGATCGCAACTCATTACAAACCCGAAAAGGGGTGTTTTTTATTTGATTTAAAAA
>DAOWHK010000195.1 GCA_030641465.1 Parachlamydiales bacterium
ATGCTTTCTCTCCCTTACCGACTGAAGCTCAACAACATATATTTAGATACGTGGGAAATCCCGCAGTTACAAGCCTGGTGTCTAAGTCGTGGCAAGCACAAACAAGTGCAGTAGCAAATAGTGAACTTCAGCACGTTTTTCACCATCTAAACCCAGGACAACCCTTTAATCCAGCTGCAAATTTATCGGCTATTAAAGAACTTTATAAGCAAACGCTTCAGTCAGTTCCTCAAGATATAGCACCTCACTTACCGCGCGTCTCACTTGAGCGCTTTTTAGAAGCGGAAAAAGCAATCAAAATTCGGGACACTTTAACCCTCTGGAGTCGTCTACCAGGAGGTAAGGATTACGTAAATCAGCAAAACTTTGATGGATCATCTTTAGAAGGGATTAGAGCGCAGCTTAGGGCTTGGATTGAGCAAAATCCTGATGCGCAAGCTATTACTGAGCTTTCTTTAAGGGATTCAAACCTTCGATATTTACCTCCCGAAATCGGGCAGCTTACTAATTTACAAGAGTTATATCTCATGCAGAATCAGCTAACAGAGCTTCCCCCCGAAATCGGGCAGCTTACGGATTTACGTGAGTTAGGTCTCTCTCAGAATCAGCTAACAGAGCTTCCCCCCGAAATCGGGAAGCTTTCGCATTTACAAAAGTTATATCTCAATAATAATCAGCTAACAGCTCTTCTCCCCGAAATCGGACAGCTTACGCATTTACAATGGTTATATCTCGGTCGTAATCAGTTAACAGAGCTTCCCCCCGAAATCGGGCAGCTTACGCATTTACAAACGTTAGGTCTCTATAATAATCAGCTAACAGCGATTCCCCCCGAAATCGGCCAGCTTACGAATTTAGAAGGGTTACATCTCCATCAGAATCAACTAACAGCGCTTCCTGAGACACTCTCGAACAGCAATGTGAGAATACGCCTTTCACAGGTGTATTCTCACATTAAAGCTTCTCTAGTTTACGAATTTTTTCAGCTTAGTCCTGATCAAAAAAATGCTGTTTATGGACGCATTTACCACTTAGCTATAAACGCTGGAGTAAATATTGAGTCCTGGGATACTCAATATGGTGAGAACCACGTGTTTGACTCAGAGGAAAGGCTTGTAGCAGCTATGAATGAGTTGTAATCACTTAGCTCTTTTCCTTTTTAAGGAGTTAGTAACTATTTTTCTTTTACCTAGCAACACTTAATTAATTATTTTAATAATTACAATTGTTTAATTTAATTAATATATTTGTTATAATTTGATTATTAAAACCTAAAAAAGGTAATTAAATGACTAATCCAACTGAATTAAATGCTTTTTCAACCTTACCGGCTGAAGCTCAACAACATATACTTAGATACGTGGGAAATCCCGCAGTTACAAGCAGGGTGTCAAGAGCGTGGCAAGCGCAAACACAAGCAGCAGTAAATAGTGAACTTCTGCAGGTATTTCAGTATCTAAACCCGGGCCAACCCTTTAATCCAGCTGTAGATTTATCGGCTATTACAGAGATTTATAGGCAGACGCTTCAGCTAGCTCCTGCAAATACAGCTCCTCATTTACCGCACCTCTCATTTGAGCGATTTTTAGAAGCGGAAAAGGCAATCAAAATTCGAGACACTTTAACCCTCTGGAGTCGTCTACCAGGAGGTCAGGATTACATAGGCCGTCAAAACTTTGATGGATCATCTTTAGAAGGGATTAGAGAGCATCTTCAAAGTTGGATTGAGCAAAATCCTGATGCGCGAGCTATTACTAGGCTTATTTTAAATAATTCAAACCTTCGATATTTACCTCCCGAAATCGGGCAGCTTACGCATTTACAAATGTTAAATCTCTCTGAGAATCAGCTAACCGAGCTTCCCCCTGAAATCGGTCTACTTACGAATTTACAAACGTTATATCTCATTCGTAATCAGCTAACAGAGCTTCCCCCCGAAATCGGGCTGCTTACGAATTTACAAATGTTAAATCTCTATCGTAATCAGCTAACAGCGCTTTCCCGCGAAATCGGTCAACTTAGGAATTTACAGAAGTTAATTCTCTCTGAGAATCAGCTAACCGAGCTTCCCTCCGAAATCGGGCAGCTTACGAATTTACAAGAGTTATATCTCACTCAGAATCAGCTAACAGAGCTTCCCCCCGCAATCGGTCTGCTTACGAATTTACAACAGTTACATCTCTATCGGAATCAGCTAACAGAGCTTCCCGAGACATTAGAATACAGCCGGTTACAAATAAGCCTCTCCCAAGGGGGCAATTGCGGCAATGTCGTCTATAATTTCGTTAGTGCTGCTACAGCTTACAGATTTTTTCAGCTTAATGCTGAGCAAAAAAATGCTGTTTATGGAGGCATTTACCACTTAGCTATAAACGCTGGGGAAAATATTGAGTCCTGGGATAGTCAGTATGGCGAGTATCATGTGTTTGACCACGAGGAAAGGCTTGTTGCAGCTATGAGTGAGTTGTAATCATTTAGCTCTACACCTTGTAAACAATTTCGTGTTGGTTTCAAATAAGATGGTCATAACCATGACCGAAGGCAAATACTAAAAAGATGGCTTCAATATGCAAATGATTGGGAGCAAATTAGTTCACAATCATGGGTTTAAAGAGTAGCTTCCTTTCTTTTTGGAATCGCTCCATTGCTAAATTCACAAGATAATCAATTAGCTCAGGGTAAGGAATTCCACTGATTTCCCAAAGTTTTGGATAGAGACTAATCGATGTAAAACCTGGAATCGTATTGACCTCGTTAATGATTAGCTGCCCATTTTGTTTTAGAAAAAAATCAACTCTTGCCATCCCTTCACAGCAAAGCGTTTGAAAAGCTGCGATGGATAGTGCTTGCAGCTCTTGAATCATTTCTTGATCAAGCTTTGCTGGCGTCTCTAAAGTTGCCCCGTCTTCTAAAACATTTTTCGCATCATAGGAATAAAATTCGCAGTTTGGAATAATTTCTCCAGGAAGCGAAGCTATCGGCTCCTCATTTCCTAGAACCGAGCACTCTAGCTCTCTTCCAAAAACTTTTTCCTCAATAAGGATTTTTCTATCAAATTGAAAAGCTGTACGCACTGCATCTTCGAGCTCCTCTCTCTCCTCAACTTTTGTCATGCCAATAGAAGAGCCTTGATTTGCAGGTTTGACAAAAAGAGGGAGTCCAAGCGTATCAATAATGTACTGCTCATCTATAGGATCACAGTCTCTAAACGTCAAAAACTTTGCAGTAGGAAGCTTTGCCTCTTTCAGCAAACGTTTCGTGACGTCCTTGTCCATCGCAATAGAGGAACTTAATACAGAAGGTCCAACAAATGGGATCTCTGCAATTTTTAGTAACCCCTGCGTGGCCCCATCTTCGCCCAAAGTTCCGTGCAGAGATGGAAATACGACATCTACGATCTTTTGTAGACTTTGAGGAGAAAACTGCTTTAGTTCAAAGTCTATCTCGCAAGTTTCATAGATACTTGGGATGAAACTTGGCAAAGTTACGTCTTTAATATCATGAAAAAAGTCTTCATTACTAAGAATGTGGAAATTTCCCTCTTTATCAATCGCAATCGGTACGATTTCGTACTTATCCCGATCTGCATGTTCGACGACCCATCTCGCAGATTGAATAGAGATTTCATGTTCTGCAGATTTTCCTCCAAAAAGGACTCCGAGTCGAATTTTTTTTAGTTTTTTCATCATAATTCAAAATAATACATCCAATCTAAACATCGAGTAAAGAAAATTATTTTTGTCCCTTGAAAACCTTCCTCCATGGTAATCTAGTAGTATGATTATTTACTCTTCTACCTACCTTGCATTCATTAAGCAGTTAGAAGCGCTTACTAAACATATTCTTCAAAAAGAAATGTCTCTTAGAACAAGAGGCGATCGTTTTTACTTTGGAAATTTCTCTTACCCTTTGCGCATTATTATTTTTGATGATCCTGGAATGCTTGGATATTTTCATGCAAATTTTTTAGAAATTGGAATTAATAAAATAATGATCACTGAAGATCCAAATTCCTTAAGCGATCTCATCAAGCACGAACTTGCTCACTATATGGTCTATATTAAATTTGGCAAAGAAGCAAAAGATCATGGAGTAGAATTTCGCACTATTTGCAAAAATTACGGATGGGGACCGTCTGTATATCAAGCAAAGATGCCTCTTCAAATGGAGACTCCCCTCGATGAAAAAACAGATAGCATCCTTTCAAAAGTCAAAAAACTTCTTGCACTATCTGCAAGCTCAAATGCACATGAGTCGCAAGCGGCAACGCTTAAAGTAAACGCGCTTCTTGAAAAGTACAATTTAGAAAACATTTCCCAAAATACCGACTCTCAAGATGAAATGCATCTTTTGCGCACACTCGAGATTCCCAAAACAAATGCCAAAATCCAAACGATTGCTTTAATTGCACGGACCTTTTTTGTATTTCCAGTAATGAACCGAGGAAAAAACTCTGTATATTTAGAGCTATTTGGAAATTTTACCAATGTAAAAATTGCAGATTATGTAGTCCAATTTTTAAATGAGGAAATGGAGCGTCTTTGGATAGAAAATCAAAAGGCAAATCCCGGCCTTAAAGGCCTTAGCAGTAAAAATTCCTTTTTTCGAGGTCTTGGGAGTGGGTTTTTAAGTAAACAGAAGCAAACCGCTCAATCAAAGAGTACCTCTCTTGTGATAGAAAAATCCTTAGAGCGCCATGTAAATCTTTTCCTTCCAAAACTTTCTAAATCCGTTTCTAGTTATAAACATTGCGATAAAGGCTCAAAACTTGGAGCTAAAGCTGGAAAAAACTTACATATTCACCCTGCTGTATCAAATAATACAAAAGAAAAAAGGCGACTTCAATATTGAAATCGCCTTTGACCTAAAAAGCTTGAAAACTAGTTAGAATTTTCCGCGGATAAATTGCGTTTTTTAGGACGATAAAACAGTCCTAAAACAAATCCGTATACCAGGTGGCTAAAGAAACTCCAAAGAATTGGAGATTTGCCATCTTCTCTATTAGCTGGATCTGTTGCACTAGACTTTTCCTTTGCAGCTCTTGGGTGAGCTGGCACAACATCCTTTCCTCCTTGATTTGATCTTGGATGGTACGGCTCGCAGTTACTAGGAGCTGCAGGTGTGCAAGACGATGATCCATTCCCATTTTCTCTTGGATGGCAAGGAGCATCTTTTATTCCAGATGGATTAGTTCGTGGATGATAGGGGTCATTATTTGGCATCGGTACTGGTGTACATCCTTCATTTATTGACTCCTCACCGTTTCCTCTTGGATGACATGGTGCATCTTTTATGCCATTTGGATTTGTACGGGGATGGTACGGCTCGCAGTTGCTAGGAGCTGCAGGCGTGCAAGACTCATAAGAAGATCCATTATTATTCCCTCTTGGATGACATGGCGCATCTTTTATGCCATTTGGATTTGTACGAGGATGGTACGGCTCGCAGTTACTTGGAGCTGCAGGCGTACAAGACTCATAAGATGATCCATTATTATTTCCTCTTGGATGACATGGCGCATCTTTTATGCCATTTGGATTTGTACGAGGATGATACGGCTCGCAGTTACAAGCAACTTGCAATGTATTTTCAACAACCCCTTCCGCATTGGAAGAATACCCCGTCTGACTAGGGCTACAAGCTGACTGATATGTACTGCTAGCTTCTTTTTTTGCTCCAAAAACAGACCCAACCATATTTAAAAATTGTGGCATTAGAGTCACTGCTAAGATAAAAGGTAAAAGAGAGAATATAACCCCTCTTAAAAACCCTGGTAATTTTTGAAATAGTGGATCAAAAATTAAGGCATAAATAATACCATACACAACTCCAACGATAAGATGGATTAGACCACCCACTATTAACGCCGAAACGCCTTTCATTCCCGCTGCATCACCTAAAACTTTCATGATATTCATACCGAAGTACATCATAAAAATTGTCATAACTATGACGGCAATAATCGAGGCAATAATCGCTGATTTAAAATTAAATCGCTTCATTACAAAACTCTCCTATAGATAATAAAAATAAACACACTCTTTTTTTTACTATAAATATGCTTCAAATAATTACAATCTTTTTCTGTTGAAATTTTCTAGATTACTAATTATTTTGTAGAAAAAGAGGTATAATTGTTCGATCAAACATTTTCCCTAGTGGATATTCCAATACTTACTTTGCTCATTTTTCTAGAAGGAATTTTATCCATTGATAATGCCCTTGCCATTGCACTAACTGTGAGATTATTACCTGCAATTAAAAGGAAAAAAGCGCTTTTTGTAGGTCTTTTCTCCTCCTTTATCTTTAGAGCTATTGGAATTATTTTCGCAGCCTACTTCATTCGTTTTTTTTATCTTCAATAA
>DAOWHK010000182.1 GCA_030641465.1 Parachlamydiales bacterium
CCTGCAGATAAATCTTATTGGACCCATAAAGATGACTGAAAAACTTCTCATTAAAATGCAGAAAAACGGGCGCATCATCAATATCAGCTCGAACTGGGGGAGCTTTTCTGATCCAAACTTTGACTCTTTTCATCCCTACTACAAGATTTCTAAAGCAGCTCTCAATATGTACACAAAATTATTAGCATCAAGAAGACCAGACATCACAACCATTGCATTCGATCCCGGATGGGTCAAAACAGAGATGGGAGGAAGTGAAGCCACAAGATCGCCAAATGATGTCGCAAAAAATTTACTATGGCTTGTAAACGCGCCTGCAAAGACAGGTAGCTTTTACTACAAAAAGGAACCTCGAAAGTGGTGAGATATACAAAAAAAACCTTCAGATGACCATTAAATCAAAACGATCAGAAGGAGATCTTAAATGAAAAAAGCACTCATCATTGGAGCCTCTTCAGGAATAGGTAGAGAACTTGCTTTGACACTCTCGAAGCATGGCTATGAAATTGGCCTAATGGCAAGACGTGTTGAATTACTGAAGGATTTGCAGCGAGAGATTTCGACCAAAACTCACATTGGTCATCTCGACATCAGTCATGCATCCGAAGCAATCGAAAAAGTGCAGGACATGGTATCGCAGATGAAGGTAATCGATCTGATGATCATTAATGCTGGAACTGGATTTCTGAATCCTAAACTCGACTGGCTCGATGAACAGAAAACTCTTGATGTCAATGTCTATGGATTTTGTGCATTGGCTGGATTTGCTTTTAAGTATTTTTCGAAACAAGCGTGTGGACATCTCGTAGGTATTTCTTCGATTGGTGCACTAAGAGGAAATCATATTGCACCCGCCTATAATGCCTCAAAAGCTTTCATGTCTAACTATTTAGAGGGATTACGTAAGAAAGCCTTTAAAGATGGGATTCCAATAATGGTTACAGATATTAAGCCTGGATTTGTCGATACAGAAATGGCAAAGGGGGAAGGGAAATTCTGGGTAGCATCACCTAGAAAGGCGGCAGAGTAAATTTATTCAGCAATCATTGCACAAAAAACACATGTGTATATCACGAAAAGGTGGCGATTGATAGGATGGCTTTTGCAATTAATGCCCGATTGGCTGTATTTCAGAACTTAAGGCAACAAGGCAAACTATCCCTCTGCCAAAATTTGTGTCAGATTCTTTGATTTAGCTCTATAATGCTATCAATGAAAAATTTTAGTCGTTTTTGTCTTTTTCTAATTGCCCTAGCAATTCCTACTTTCGGAAATACTCTCAACATAGGAATTGGAAAAGCAGACATCACTCCCCCAATCGGAACCCCTGCAGCTGTATATTCCGACAGAAATGG
This sequence comes from Parachlamydiales bacterium, assembly GCA_030641465.1. Lineage (GTDB taxonomy): Bacteria > Chlamydiota > Chlamydiia > Chlamydiales > Simkaniaceae > DAOWHK01. The sequence continues at coordinate 1,356 of DAOWHK010000182.1, forward strand.
AGAAGGTATTATTTTTTAACCAGGGGTCTATGTTTAACAAAAAGGGTCAGTATAAAGTGATTTTTAAGAGAATTCAATGATTTGCTTATTTTTCAAACAAGTCTGTTGTACCACAGGAGATTTCTCGCACAACAACTTCAAAATGGACTTGTTCTTTCCCCATGGCGGACAGGAAATTACTCCAGCGCTGTTGGGTCAATTTAGTATCGTAAAATGTTGGGGTGAAAGCTATTGGATATTTAAGAGGGGTACTTCGATTTGCAAATACTTTCATGACAGCAGCTTTTAGTTTATCTTGTTTTATTTTATGTTGCCTCAGGATCGTCCATAAATCGTAAAAATCCTTCATTCTTGTATTGACCAGACCAAGTTTCACAATAGATTCAAGTTTTTCTGCTATAACCGTTTCCAAAGTATAACCCAGTAAAGCTGGCATTGGCATTTTCAAAAGTGTTGGATATTGGATTTTTTGCGGATTAGGGAAAATAATATCATTAAACCCGATGTCAATGAGAAGGGGCATTTTGGTTGTGAATAATTTTGTAGAAAAACTACTGCTTATACCGTTGTAGTTCCCAGCAGTTTGTGTTTTACGAATGATGAGCTTCTCTGTGTCGAAGGTTATTGCGTCCTCCTTACAGGTAATAGCAGAAACTTCTGTAATGATTCGTTGTAAATTCTCAACCTGATTAGATGTTTTAGCAAGTAAATCAATATCCATTGTGGAGCGATGATCCATAGAATCCCAAACTTTTAACATCAGCCCCCCTTTAAGAAAAAACTTCTCAGCGTATGGGCTAATACTTAGGCGGTATAAAAATCGCTCCATGGCGTAATAACGAAGTATTTCATCAAAGGGTCTATTTCTTTCTGTAGCTAGATTTTTTAATCGCTGACGTACCGATTCGCTAAGGTTCTTTTTTTGTTTTTCAATTGTTTTATCCACTGACGATTGTCTCCATAATCGGTTTTAAAATTTTTTCAACACGAAATAATTTAGCATATCTGAAAAGTTTATCTAGGTTTGTTTTTTTGCTATGCCAGTACATCTTCAAGGCTTCTAGGACGACGTCCATGCCGATTTTATTGCGGAATTTAACACAGTCGACAAGAGTTTTTTCTACATCAAAAATTTTATACGTACATCCATCGATCATGTGTTCTTGAACGCCTGTAGTTAGTAATTTTTCAGTGTACCAAAAATAACGCATCGGAGGGTAAGAGATCGTTGGCTTGTGTGCATTACTTGGTAGGGCAACGTAGACAAAGTGAGGAATTTGGGTTGTGATTTCATGAAAAGCAAGAGCAGAAATAAGACAGATAATACCGTTTGGAATTTTTTTAGCGACGGGAATAAAGTCTGGTAGGGAGGGGTCCGGCATTTCAACTAATCGATACAAGCCCCTACTGACAATTTCTAAATCTCCCCTGTCACGAAGGGCGTAAAGCTCTCGACGATGAATACCAAGAGCAATAGCTTCCGACATGGTAAGAAAACCACCAGCTTTTCGGAAGGCAATAAGTGCTAATTCAAGCTTTGATTTTTTCTTCACGGTACAAACCTGCGGACTATTTTATCTATATCCGTAATATTGTACCAAAATAAAAGAGTTGTCAAGAAAAATTAATCGGTGCAAAAACGGTGCACAGTTACACCTATCTAACCAACTATAATCAATAAAATCCGGTAGACATTCCCCTTTATCTCCCTCATAATTCGTTGGTCGTAGGTTCAAGTCCTACTTGCCCCATTTTCTACTTTCTTTTGGACATAGCTGGATCTGCTACAGCCCGAGTGTAATAAAAAAACGAAACTGTTTCTTTCAACACAGAAGTTGCCCTGTCATTGTTTTTCAAATGGAAAATGAAGTTCAAAAGTCTCACAGACATTTATACACAAACCGATTCAACCTTTGGATTTTTTCCTGTGTCAGACAACCAATTTTCAGACTATCTTGCATCGCCCCTATCCACAAATAGGAGCTGCTTCAGAGAGTCTGAACCTTGACTCCTGACTTTGGCAAAAACCCAAGTCTTGAATCGGTATGTGTATATTGTCGATTTAGAAGCTCAGAAAAATAATCATCGAGTATTTATTTGGTGATGAAAACATCTATCTAAAAAAATTTAGAAAAGCGGCATTGAAAGATAAGAGAAAAGGAGATTTACACAATTATTAAGGCTATCTTCATGAGCAATTTCATATCCATGAGTATTTTCAACAGGAAAACATATTAAAGCCGCTTTCGCACTCTGACCACTTTTCATAGCAATGGAAGCATCAGATGCATATGTCTCAAAAACAGCATACTGAGGATTCATTTTCAACTTTTGCCCGAGCTTCACTAGATAATCACAAATAGCTTTATCATAAGTAGAAACGGCATCTTGATAAACAATAATGGGGTCAGAACTTAACACCGTTTGATACTCTTTAGCTACAGGTCCAACATCTAATGCAATAGAAATGTCTCCTGGCAGAGTACGAGATGCATAGCACGCTCCAGAAGCCCCTATCTCTTCAAAACAAGTCGCTACAAAATAAATATCACTTTCAAAATGTGTTTTTTGATTTTTTGCTTTTTTAAGGGTTTCTATTAATATAGCAATAGCTGCTCGATTATCTAAAAAATATCCAGAAATACAATCCTGAAATTGGTGTAAGACTCGTCTAGATTTTGAAATAACAACTCTTGTTCCAGGATGAACTCCACATTGAGCCAATTCTTTCGGAGTTTTCCTGGTTGTTATATAAACATTGTCCCAAAAAGGGGCCTGCCCTTCACCTCGGAATTCTTTGGGCATTATTTTGTTAGTGTGAGGAGATTCTTTCGTTGTGTGCATAGACCCAAAAGAAAGCACGCCAGAAAAGCATTCATTATCTCCCATAATATCTACAACTCCTTGCCCAAATGATGCAGGATATGAGCCTCCCAATGGATTAACTCTAAGAGAACCATCCTCGTTAACTCTCTTTACAATCATTGCTATTTCATCCATGTGGACCATTACGCGAATTGCAGAAGCCTCTTTATTTTTCCCATTGATTTTACCAATAAGATTCCCAGCAGGATCAACCCACATTTCATCAACTAAAGAATTAATTTCCTTTTTACAGAGAGCTCTTACTTCATCTTCTTGTCCCGGGGGGCCATAAGCAAAAAGTAAAGACTTAAGAAGTTGAAAGTTGAAGCTTTTTTCTTTCATTATCTACCAATTAATTTTATCTTCAGGGTACCCTGTTTTAGTAGAATCTTTCAACCAGAAATCACTCAATCAAAACCCTATCCTATAGATTAATCTCCTTGCATTCCTAAAAATCTCCGAATATAATTTTTGGTATTGATATTTTTGCTTGGAGGTTTTCATTGAAAAATTTTAGTCGATTTTGTCTTTTTCTAATTGCCCTAGCAATTCCTACTTTCGGAAATACTCTCAACATTGGAATTGGAAAGGCGGACATCACTCCCCCAATCGGAACCCCTTCCGCTGGATATTCCGACAGAAATGGGGAAGGTATGGAAGATATCCATGACCCACTTTTTGCTATCGCCCTTTTTCTTGATAATGGAGATAAAAAAATTGTTTTTTGCAGCGTTGATCATTTAGGATTCACCTTTGACATGATACAGGAAGTCATCAAAAAAGTGCATTCTGAACCTGATCTTTCAGACTGTGATGTTTATATAGGTTCTTCTCATACTCATTCAGGAGGAGGAGCTTATCTAAATATCCCCGTTCTAGGAAAAAGCCTTGCAGGAACATATAGTCCCGAAATCACAAACTTTACTATTCAAAAAACAACTGAGGCCATAATTGAAGCAAGCAAAAATCCCATTCAGGGTCAAATTGGAATTGGCTATGGATATGCAAAAGGTTTAAGTACCTATCGAGGTCTTTTTCCAAAAGACGTTACTCCTTTATCTGATGTTGCAGTTATTAAAATCACTAAGCTCGACGGATCCCCTTTTGCAGTTCTATTTAATTATCCTGTTCATCCCACGATTTTAAAAAGTCAAAACCGTCAATTTTCCGCTGATTTTGTTGGATATGCAAGAAAGCATATTAAATCCCTTCTTGGAAAGGACATACAGCCCATATATTTTAACGGGGCTCAAGGAGATATCATTCCAGCCGTTCTAGTTCCTAACGAAGATAGTTATAGCTCCGTACGAATATTTGGAAAATCGCTTGCTGAGTCAGTACAAAAGATTTGGGATAACACAAAAACAGAAGAATCTTTGCATATAGTAACTCAAAAGAATTCCTATGCATTTCAACCTCAAGCTACACCTTTTGGTCTCCTACTGCCCCTAGAAAGTTACACAAGTGAAATGAGCGTTATTGTCTTAAATCATTTACATGCTTTTATCACAATCCCAGGAGAGTTAAGCTGTATTTACGATCAGAATTTAAAAAACTTTGGGAGTAATCTTGGTTTTTCCCATGTCTCTATCTTTGGACTTACAAATGATGCTCATGGATATATTATCCTTCCTAAATCCTGGAGAAATAAAACAATGGAGTCTGGACTTTCATTTGGAGGTGAATATTACGGCACGCAAATGGAAACAAGAGCCAAAGCTCTTTTAGAGGATAACGTCCCATACCGAAGATTAGATATGGAAGCTGCCAATGAATAACAAAGTGATTTATTCAGGATTTATAAGCACTATTTTCTGCGCAGGAATACTCTTCTACTATACAAAAATAAATCTTCAAAAATTGGCACATCCTAATTCTTGCGTCTTTTGCGACAAACAGATTTTAGATCGGCAAAAATTTTATGAGGATGATTTAGTAATAGCCTTATGCACTCATAAGCCAATCATACAAAGTCATTTTCTCATTATCCCTAAAAGGCATGTAAAGCGATTAGAAATGCTATCATTAGAGGAAGTCTCTCACATATATCAAGTAATTGGAAAGGTAAACAGAGCTTCTGTAAAAGCATTTCAAACATCTTCCTATCTCATTCACCAAAAAAACGGTCTAGAAGTAGGTCAAAGTGTCCCTCATGTTCACTTCCATTTGATTGCTAAGCGGACAGGAGATTCTTCTTCTGTAAAATTTCTTACAAAACTTCTTATTGCTCATCTAAAAAGACCAATTTCTTCAGAAGAAATTTACAAAACAGTGGAAAAAATGAAAGCTGCTATAAAAGCTCAAGAACTATCTTTTTCTCAGGATCCATTGATCCCAAAACTTGACTATTAATGTATTTCCCGGCTTAAGCGACCGCTATTAAGTGGCTAGATGTTGAACAGGTGGTTGGTATAAAATACCTTGAGCAAGTCGCACGGTAGGCTTAGCAAATGGAATAATGGAGAGCAACGATCCGAGCATGTGATTACGATGAACTGTATAATCAACAGCTGCATCAAATACTGGATCCGCGTAGTAAGAGCATGCTCCCCGAGCCATATTGTGATCAGTGCGTTCAATTCCTTGAAGCTCTACTACAGCACGTTGAAGGGCTCGATAGGATTGCCCCATATGATACAAATGCCCTATAGCATTGATGATTGCAAGGCATGATCCCATTACAGGAATCGCTTCGATGTACCCTAAAATTGCGCTATTCGATATCTTCGTGCGAATTTCTACAACACGCCCATCAGAATAAACGGTTATATGAGTAGGACTTCGAGGTATTTCAACGGATGCAAGTTCTGAAAAGCTTTTTGGAGAGAAGACCCCACCGCCAAAAAATGTATTATTTATTTTATCAACAACACTAGACATCATTCCACGATCAAAGTCTGCAGCGATAGCTTCCCCTGTATCTATATAGCTATCTAAAGAACACTCTCTTCCATAAGCAACTGGTAACATATGACTCATCCTAAATAAAATTTTAAAAACTCAGGCCCTTTGAAATTGAGGAATGGGTTCTATGTATAAAATACCCTGTAGTACTCGTACAGTAGGCTTTGCAAAAGGGATAATGGAAAGTAAAGATCCCATTAAATAATTTCGATGAAGTGTGTAATCTCTCGCCGCGTTAACGACATATTCAGTATACTGCCAACTATCATGAAGATTTTCATCCCTATGTTCGACTGTCCCAAAAGCTTCCACGGCATTGTGTAAATATTGATAAGATCTCCACATCATAAATAGATGTAAAGTAGCATTCATAGTAGCAATAGCTGATCCAATAAAAGGCACTCCTTCGCTAATGGCCAAATAGGAATAATTAGAGTTTTCCACTTGGAAATAGCTTGAACGAGAATTCCTATTAAGCCTATCTAGCCATAGAAAATGAGGGGCTTTAGGGTCTGATAGAGTGAACAGATAATTAATGCTTTTTGGAGCTAAAACACCACCTCCAAAAAAAGCATCATTCATACCATCCACAATAGCAGAAATATTTCCATTATTAAAATCTTCAGAAATCTGCCTACCGGCATCAATATACTCACCTAAAGTACACCCTTGATATCCACTAACTGGAAACATGTAATTCTCCCTTGCAAAATTTTAGCATGAAGTATACTTTACCAGTCGTATTTTAATAAATACAAAACCTCTAGAAAGCTCTATACACAAGATAGATTCAGATAATATGACTTACAGTAGCTCTAACATCGTTTCTTATAAACTGCTAATTGGCTTCCTATGGAAATTCATGCGCCATCAAAAGTGGACTTTTTTTGTAATTTTAGTCCTAGACTGTTTGGCATGGCCAATCGACGCTTTACTTTTTCCTTATATTTTAAGTTTAGTAATTAATGTGTTCATCCATTTCGAAGGAGACCGCCTTGCTGCGTGGGAAGCTCTGCAAGGCCCGATCATTGCAGGAATCTCGCTCACCCTTTTTATCGAAATTGCCTCACGAACTATGGGCTTTCTAATTGGAAGAGCCATACCAAAACTGCAAGCTGACATACGCATGGAGATGTTTGATCATATCCAACATCATTCCCCAAAATATTTTAATGAACGGTTTGCTGGAAGCTTAGCGAATAAAATAACAGACATGACAACGCAGGCAGAAATAATTCTGCAGCAGCTATTTTGGCCAATTATCCCAGCGATTGTCACTTGCCTTGCCGGATCTGTCGTTCTCTTCTTTGTCAATCCAACCTTTGCATGGATTTTAGGTCTTTGGATTGTGATTCATGTAGGAATCGTCCTAAAATTTACCCGTCCAATTGATAAATATGAACATCGACATGGCGAAGCTCGAAGCACCTTGCTTGGAAAAATTGTCGATAGTTTCACAAATAATTTTTCAGTTAGCCTTTTTTATCGCTTCAAACAAGAAAAAGCAGCTCTATTTCCCTATCAACTGAAAGAGGAAAAGACAAACATTGAATCAAAGCAGTTTACGGAAAAGATGAGCTGCTTTACTTCCACATTCTTTTTTATTGGGAATTTCTTACTTCTGAATGGCTCTTTGATTTATTTCTGGCTCCATCAGCAAATCTCTACGGGTCAGGTGATCCAAGTATTTAATACACTTTGGAATATCTCAGGAATCATGTGGATGATTGGCAGGGCACTTCCCCTTATTTTCCAATCTTTTGGCACTGCAAAGCAAGCTTTCTCTTTGATGCTCGATCCAGAGGATTTGGGTGATAAGCCTAAAGCCCAAGAACTGACGATCCAAAAAGGGGAAATCATTTTTGATAACGTCTCCTTTCATTATGGAGAGAAAAAGCTCTTTGAAAACAAACATGTTCACATTCATGGAGGAGAAAAAGTCGGGCTCGTTGGGTTTACAGGTGCTGGAAAATCCACCTTTATTAATCTAATACTGCGCTTTTTCCCACTAAATGGTGGTAAAATTCTCATCGATGGTCAGGAAATTGCAGATGTCGGTTTAGAATCACTAAGGCGTCAAATTGCCCTCATTCCGCAAGATCCCGTTTTGTTTCACAGAACTCTTAGAGAAAATATTTCCTATGGAAAGCCAGAGGCTAGTGATGCAGAGATCGCGCGCGCTGCAAAACTTGCCCACTGCTCTGAGTTCATTCGAAATATTCCTGAGGGCTACGCAGCAAAAGTTGGAGAAAGAGGAACAAAACTCTCCGGTGGAGAAAAACAAAGAATTGCCATTGCACGCGCAATACTTGCCGATGCACCCATTCTTATTTTGGATGAAGCCACCTCCTCTCTTGACTCTGTTACAGAAAAGTATATTCAAGAAAGTCTAGAAAACCTCATGCAAAATCGAACAACAATTGTCATTGCTCATCGCCTCTCAACGCTTTCTCATATGGACCGTATTCTAGTGTTTGATAAAGGAAAAATTGCAGAAGATGGCACGCATACATCACTTCTTAGTAAAGAGGGTCTTTATGCAAAGATGTGGAAAATGCAAGTAGGTGGCTTTTTACCAGAAACTCCTTAAAAAAGAAGTCTTGGATGGATATACTGCAGCTCTTTTAGGAAATCTTCAGCAGTATCTGCAAAAGTTAGCTGGCCGTATACTTTTCGATTATCGAAATACTGAGGAATCTGTTTTTTTCTTGCATTGTCACTAAAAATGACATACTCGTATCTATATGATTTATCATCATAAACAATTTGATCAAGGACGTCATAGCGAATAAAATAGGTGCAATGCACAACGGGCACTTCAAATAGACCTGTCTTGATTTGATAAAAAATATCTCGATACTCATCGCAGTATTCATAATAGCCATTTGGATCAATTGCTGCATGCAA
>DAOWHK010000127.1 GCA_030641465.1 Parachlamydiales bacterium
TAAGGCCGAGCAAAAGGGGATTGTACTGAGCAATAAAGTTGCCTTTTTCATTGCAGAGCATGTCTACAACAACGTGCGTCAACTTGAAGGTGCAATTAATAGACTTGGCGCTTATTGCAGACTAATGAACGAAGAAATTACAGAAGAGACAGCAGAAAAATCCCTTTCGGAAATGTTTCAAAAGTCTTCTTCGAAAGAAGTCTCTGTGGATGGAATATTAAAAAGCGTTTCTTCGATGTATAATGTGCGTATTAGCGACTTAAAAGGGGGCTCGCGCACAAGAAATATCGCCTTTCCAAGGCAAGTTGCGATGTATCTAGCAAAAGAAATGATGAGCGAATCCCTTATGAAACTTGCAGCATCCTTTGGTGGCAAAACGCACTCCACACTAATTCATGCATGGAAAAAAGTGTCTCAAAAGATTGAAACAGATGAAACACTAAGGCGCCAAATTCAAATGACTAAACAAAGCATACAATCTTAATTTTTTTATGATTGTTGCAAAAAGGGACATAAAACAAAGCAGATACATTGCCTTTTTTGCAGTATGTATTTTGATGGTAGCTGTCTACTTTCTGCTTCCTGAAGGATACAAAGAACCCTCTAGAAGGCTTGCTGCAATCTTTGTCTTTGCTGTAGGATTTTGGGCCTTTGAGATTATTCCTCTTTATGCCACTTCCCTTACGCTTGTTGTATTACTCACATTTTTTCTTGCAAAACCTGGTAGCATTGAAGGATTTTCCTCTCCTCACTACACACAGTTTTTAATCCCTTTTTCAAGTCCCGTGATCATGCTATTTCTAGGGGGCTTTTTTTTGGCCTCTGCCGCAGCGAAACATCACGTTTTTCTTGTCATGATGCAGAAAATTTTAGCAAGGTTTGGAGGTAAATCGTCCCATCTGCTCTTGATTTATCTATTTATGAGTGGATTTTTTTCGATGTGGATATCAGATACCGCAACCGCTGCAATGCTGCTAATCTTACTCGATCCCATCCTTGCCTGTTTAGACCAAGACGATCCCTTAAGAAAAAGTCTTGTGCTTGCCATCTGTTTTGGATCAGTTATTGGAGGCATGGCAACGCCAATTGGCACCCCACCCAACGCCATCGCCTTAGGAATACTTGCAGAGCATCAAGTTTTCCTCTCCTTTTTTTCTTGGGTTATGATGACACTGCCACTCACTCTAATTTTACTAACCCTTGCATTTTTTATTCTTCGAGCCTTATTTGCTCCAAAATATCAAACGATCACTATTCAAGTTCAAAATGCAAAAGGATTTTCAAAAAGAGGAATAGGTGTGATCATCATCTTGGCACTTACTGTGACCCTTTGGTTGACATCGCCATTGCATCACATTCCAGAAGCGATGATCTCTCTTCTTGCAATAGCGCTGCTTTCTGCAACACGCCTTGTAGATAAAGAAGATCTGAAAAGAATCGATTGGGATATTTTATTGCTGATGTGGGGAGGTTTAGCACTTGGAAAAGGATTAATGCTTAGTGGCATCATTGATCAAGTAATAGAGCTTCCCGTTTTTTCTCAGCATGGAGCAATTTTAGTCATTTCATTAACACTTTTAGCATTTTTCCTATCGTCCATAATTAGCAATACAGCAACTGCAAATTTACTACTGCCAATTGCTGCAAGCTTTGCAGGATTTGAGAGAATAACCCTGTCGATTACCATTGCCCTTGCCTGCTCATTTGCCTTTATTTTTCCCATTTCCACCCCAGCAAACGCTTTAGCTTATGGAAAAGGACTACTTTCGATGAAAGACATGTTTAAGGCAGGGAGCTTGCTTGCAATAGCCGCGCTTATCTTAGTGATTCTTGGTTATCAGTTTATCATCCCCAAATTTTTCCATTATTAATAGATCTTGAATCTACTCTTTGAGAAAAGATCGTTTTGAATTTACAGAACGAACATGTATAGAAAAGTGGTGTTTTCTGTACATATTTTGATTTCATGTATAGAAAAGTAATGTTTTCTATACATATACACAAACCAATTCAATCTTTGGATTTTTTCCTGTGTCAGATAACCAATTTTTAGACTCTCCTGCATCGCCCCTATCCACAAATAGGAGCTGCTTTTTGAGAGTCTAAACCCTGATTCCTGACTTTGGCAAAAACCCAAGTCTTGAATCGGTTTGTGTATATATTAGAGAATACAGAACTTACTTTCATGTCAGCCAAAGTTATGGCGTAAGCGAGAGCACCACCTATAAAACAGTGAGGTGGGTTGAAGATACATTGATCAAACATCCTGACTTCGCTTTGCCTGGTCGTAAGGCTCTCCTAAAAAGTGATGCTGAATATGAGGTAGTGCTGATCGATGTGACGGAAACGCCTATTGAAAGACCAAAACTTTTTTGATTAAATCAATCCGTTCTGGCGTGTTTGAGTTGCCTTTTTTTGCCAGACAGTCAGCTTTGGTCTTGTGGAATTTGAAATAATCACTTAAGATCTTTGATAATTCTCTGATATGCATTTGATAACCTCATTTTTTTGCGAAAGAGATTATTGCATATCAGAGGGTTACTTCATCAAATATTTTTTTATTAAACACAAAAAAAGAAATTAAATGACTAATCCAACTGAAGTAAACGCTTTCCCACCCTTATCGCCTGAAGTTCTGCAACTTATACTTAGACCCGTGGATCCCATAGTTACAAGCCTGGTGTCTAGGTTGTGGAACGAACAAACACAAGCAATAGTAACTAGTGAACTTCGGCGTGTTTTTCATTATTTAAATCCAGAAAAGCTCTTTAAACCAGATGTAGATTTACTGGACATTAAGAAAGTTTATAAAGCGACACTAGTGAGAGCTCCTCGAGATACAGCAACTCACTTTCCAAGAGTCTCATTTGAACGATTTTTAGATGCGAGAAAAAGTCGAGATATCTTAGCCTTCTGGGGTCGCGTTCCAGGGGGTCCAACATACTATGACCGGCAAAAAGGCGTTTTCATGAGACGCTCGGAATTTGATGGATTATCATCAGAAGATATAAGAGCGCAGCTTAAAAGTTGGATTGAACAAACCCCTGATGCGCAAGCTATTACTATGCTTGATTTATCAAGGTTATTCATTGAATATATACCTCCCGAAATCGGGAAGCTTACGAATTTAAAGGATCTAATTCTCCTTAATAATTGGATAACAGCACTTCCCCCCGAAATCGGGAAGCTTACGAATTTACAACACTTATATCTCGATCCGAACATAACTGGGCTTCCTAATACATTCTCAAAAAGCAATGTGGAAATACACCTTTCAAGCTTCCATAGCTTATCGGTTTTTTCAGCTTAGTCCCGAACAAAAAAATACGGTTTATGGACACATTTATCAATTAGCTATAAACTCTGGAGAAAATTGGGATGCTCAATATGGAAAAGACCACGTGTTTGACTACGAGGAAAGGCTTGTTGCGGCTATGAGTGAGTTGTAATCATTTAGCTCTTTTCTTTTTTTAAGGAGTTAGTAATTACCTTTCTTTTTTCGTAAATGTTCTGAGTACAGGATAAAAAAATATTTGATGAAGTAACCCGTTGATATGCCATAATCTCTTTCGCAAAAAAATGAGGTTATCAAATGTATATCAGTGAGTTGTCAAAGATCTTAAACCATTATTTCAAATTCCACAAGCCTAGAGCTGACTGTCTGGCTCAGTTGATCCGTGCAATGCATCTTGTCAAAACAGAGTCTGTTTAGAAAGTCGTCGTTTTATCGAAAAATTTCATGAAACTTTCTTTTTTTTATAAAACGAGCTTATCTTGTTGTAATTGTAGGAGTTTTTCCCCTGATTTTGTAATTTTGGGATAAAAATTACAAAATCAGGGGAGGAGAGAGCCTTTAGGTTACTAATTCTTTTTTATCGTTGATTACAATCAGACGTTTAAAATTGAACGCTAAGGCTTGCATAAATCCTTGAAATTGATTTTTTTCCACGCCTTTGTATCTTGCTCGTTTATTTTGCTTAGAAAATACTCTCTCAAACGGCATACGCATTTTCGAAATTTTTGCGTCTTTAAGAAGGTCTTTTCCTTTCATATTATTTTTCAAAATAGCCTTACTCACACATTGGTTTTTTCTTATTATTGACTGAGCTGACTTATCACAGTAACCTTTGTCTGCAAATACCAATCCTTGATTAGGACAAATGTGCTTTAATGCTTGGCTATCTGTAATATTTGCAGGTAGCACAGCGACTTTGGAAATAAACCCAAATTTCATACAAACGAATACATTTCTTTTATACCCATACCAAAATTTTTCCAACCCCTTTTCTATTGCTTTGTCTCGATCATTCCAAAGGTTAACCTTTGAAATGATCGAAGAGGCATCTACAAAAGTAAAGAAGTTAGCTATTAACCCTCGTGTTTTTAGCTGCCTATTAACTTCTCTAAATAAATGAGCCAATCTTTTGGTTCCAATTTTACTGCGAAGCACGGAAAAATAGCTGTAATCTGGGGTTTTCTCCAGAAGAGAAAACCCACAAAATAATTTACCCGCGTTATTTTCTTGTAAAAATCGTTCTAGCTCACGGTCACTAACATCTTTCATCCATGCAAAACAAGCGCAGCAAAACCAGATTCAATGTGATACCCTCTTCTACCACGATCCTCCACGAATAAATTTCTTAGCGGCAGACATAATTTTTTAAAGTCGATAGCTTTTAGTAATTTTCTATAAGGATGATCTTGACGAACTAATTCGTCGATATGAGTCTCGAACATACATTGAACCTGGCTTCTAATTTTCTTAAACATGGCTTATATAATAGCACAGATAAATAAAAATACAAAAACGCTTTCCTCGACTAAAAGGGATTGTTTTTCAACAGACCCTGAAAGCGCATCAAGGTTTGACATTGTCATAGTTCTCTCCTTATTTTATTGAAGGGAAAGGATACACGGATGTTTATTGATAGGAAAGAAGAAGCGCTGTTGCTTGGTCTGCGATACGCTGATCACTATTTGTTTCCAGCATTTTTGCTTGCATGAGCCCTTGTCTTTTATATCCAAGAAGTAGGAGGGCTTTTGCGCGATTTAGAAGCGTTGGAAAATGGGTTGCGTTTTGTTTGATCGCTCTTTCGAGGTAATTAAGAGCAGAAAGGTTGTTGCCCATTTGGAGGTAGATTGCGCCAAGCGTCTGCAGGTCATAGGCACTTTGCTCAGAAAGCGTCACTAAAGCTTCAAAAAATTTTAATGCAATAGCATATTGCCCTTGTTTGATGTAGGAATATCCTACGAACCTTAAATCTTCGATCTCACTTTTGCCCCAACCTAGTAGATCGAGCCAATCAACCTGACTCATAATTACCCTCTTTGATATTGACTTCGTCTAGATATAAAAAATGCTAAATCTTTATCGATATTTTGTATATACTCAATTAAAAATATTAACATTTTTGATTCATTTCTTTCATCTTCTTCTTCTTTTAATTCATTAAAGTCTTGATTTTTTTTGGGTTTTTTTCTGCGCTCATTAATAAAAGTGTCAATTTTCATTAGTTGGCTTTGCAGCTTTTCAAAAGAACCAAGAGATGGGATGAGTTGATGGGAAAATATATTTTTTTGCTCGCTAGAGCCTTTAGGGGTTTGGAAAAAAGCCCAAGATTTATTACGTCTTCGTAGATCAAACATCGTGTTTAATTCCGATAGGTAGCTTGGATCTGTCACATTCACTTGAACATCTTTGTAAATGCGGGAGGAATCAAGGATTAAGGATTTATCATAAGTGGATTGATCTTCTGCGTAGCGAACAGACGATGGAAATCCTAAATTGTCAATTGTTCTCGTTTTAGCCATGTGTTGTTCTCCTTTGATGTATCCTTTATCCTTACGAAATTTTTGCTAATAAAGGTAGAAATTTTTTGAAAAAATCTTTAGGCGGAATTTCATTACCACTGATTCCCACCATTTCTTTATTACGTCTAAGTGGCTTGTGTTTAGGTGGATCTGGAAGTGCTTTTTTTGAAAATGCAGGCTTTTTTTTTAATTTTATTGCATGCTTTTGAAAGTGGTGGTAGCATGTGGAAATAAGTAAAAGCCCTAGGCGTGTTAGATATGAATGAGTTTTTTTTCAGTGGTTCCGTTTCAACAAAGGTCGATGATAAAAATCGATTTGTGTTGCCTCAAGCAATGAGGTACGGACTGATTGAAAATGGCTCATTAGAGTTTACGATTGCCTTGGGACTTGGGGGAGCTCTTGCGATCTATAAAAGATCTGATATTAATAAGATTGTGAAGAAATTTCAAAAAAAACAACACGATGCGAGATATCAAAAGTTTTTTACACTTTTCTTTTCCACGCTGCATCATACGACCTGTGATAAATTAGGTAGGGTTGTTATTCCTGCGATTTTGAAAAAAGCTGCTGGGATTGAAGGAGAAATTGTTGTTGCAGGGGTCCTAAATAAAATTGAAATTTGGCCAAAAGCAAAATACGAAGAAGATTTAGATCTCTTCTTAAATGATACAGATTCTGACTCTGTCCTTGCAAAAATGACAAAAGAAGCATTTGCGCTACTTGATGAGGAAGAAGAAGTGAAAGAAGAGAAGCTTGCAGTATTAAATACGCAAGACAAAGTTGTTTATGAGGGTTTATGACTGAGCCGCACGTTCCAGTAATGCTAGAGGAGTTTTTAGAGCACTTCTCAAAACTTAAGATTAAAACATTTTATGACGGAACGCTTGGCGCTGCTGGTCATGCAAAAGCGCTTCTTGAGAGCCATCCTGAAATAGAGACTTATTACGGATGTGATCAAGATGCAAATGCACTCGAGATTGCAAAAGCAAAACTCGAGCCATGGAAAGATAAGGTCGTTTATTTACATGACAATTTTGTCCATTTAGATAAGCACCTAGAAGACGTAGAGAGTGTAGACGGTTTTTTTTTGACTTGGGGGTGTCGTCAATGCAGTTAAATAAGAAAGAAAGAGGATTTAGTTTCTCAAAATCAGGCCCGCTTGATATGCGGATGGATCCATCATCTGATCTCACAGCAAAAGATGTTGTCAACAATTTCTCCGAAGAAGAGCTGGAAAAAATTTTCAAAGAATACGGTGAGGAGCCAAGAGCTCGTCAGACCGCAAAAGCCATTGTGACTGAAAGATCGAAAAAACCGATTGAGTCAACAGAAGAGCTTGCAAAAATAGTTACCGGCAGTGCAAAAAAAACGAAAAAACGAAGTCCTGCAACCCTTGTTTTTCAAGCAATTAGAATGTGTGTGAATCAAGAGCTCGAATCAATTCAAGGGGGCGTGCAAAAAGCGCTTCAAAAACTTAGTCCAGGCGGCGTGATCGGAGCAATTTCGTTCCATAGCTTAGAAGATCGACTTGTGAAAAATATTTTTCGCGATGCATCGCTTCCGATTAAAAAAATCGTAGGGGAAAAAGAAGAGACGTATCTTCCAATGCTTAAACTTCTCACGAAAAAGCCTTTGATACCGTCCATGCAAGAAATTAAGAAAAACCCGAGATCTAGAAGCGCAAAACTTCGTTTTGCAGAGCATTTATAATGGCACGGCTGTGAAAAAAAATTTACTAGTGCGCATTTTAGTCTGCATATTTACGATCTGTCTCTTTTTATTCTTCCATATTGAAAAACAAAATGAGTTAACGATACTTGGAATGCGCATTCCAGAGCTTAGTAAAGAAGTAGAGACGCTAAATGAAGAAAATACAAGATATGCTTTTAAAATTGACCAATTTGAAAATCCGATGAATCTTTTGCAGCTTGTGAAACGGCAAGAATATAGTCATTTAAAACATCCTTTAGCAAAACATATTCAGATGATCCCTGAGGGCTTAGCCTTAATCCATAAAACAATTCCAGAAAAACAAAGCTCTTCGACATATAAAAAAGGTCCAA
>DAOWHK010000082.1 GCA_030641465.1 Parachlamydiales bacterium
AAATCCTCGCGAAGTTTTGCGCATTTCTCTTCAAAAGAAAAACATTCATCCTGAGTCTTATTCTCAAGTTCTAAAAACTTCTTTTGCTCTTCATTAATTCTTGTTTCAAATTCCAGAACTTTTACACTTTGCGTAGCATCAAATTCCTCGCAGATAAGAGTAAAAACAAAAATTGCAGTCGATAATGAGGAAAGCCAACCGAGATCCCACAGCATATGTTCTGGGAAATTGATAAAACTTAAGAGGAAATAGCTTGCAAAAAGCACCAGAATACCAGCAAAGGCTCCTGACATTTTCCAAAGATAGGAGCTTAGTATCGCAGCAATTGCGATAGCTGCAAATAGCATTCTTGGCATAAATGGAAGCGGGGACATCGAAAGTGTTGCTAAGAGTAGCAAGAGTGGGGCTGCAGCCCAAAACAGCTCAAACGGGCCTCGAAATAGCAATTTTCTAATGTCTAAAGAAATCATATTCAACCATTGGATAGTAGTTCAAAAATGCGCGTCATTACAAGAAAACCTTGCTTTAGCCGATCTAACCCAAAATGCTCATTTGGAGCATGAATTCCATCTTCTGCAAGTCCAACTCCCATAAGGAGAGTCTTTGCGCCACTTATCTTTTCTAAATCAGCAGAAATAGGGATTGATCCGCCACAAAGTGTTTTCACACATTTGTCTTTATATACATCTTCAAAAGCTGTAGACACAACTTCTACAATTTTTGACTCAAAAGGGACCCTAACGCTTTTACCATATCCCCCAATCTCTATTTTTATTTCTATACCTTGTGCTATGTTTTTTTTCAAAAATTGCGCAACGAGTTCTCCAATTTCTTTAGGATCTTGACCCGGAACTAAGCGACATGATAGTTTTGCAACAGCTTTTGCTGGAATAATTGTTTTAATACCAGATCCTGTATACCCACCCTGCATTCCATTAATCTCAAGTGTCGGACGAATCCAATTAGATTCAACGGTGGAAAATCCCTCTTCACAGATTTTTGCTCGGATACCAAATTCTTGAAATACTTTTTCAGTGTCCATATCCTGAAAAAGATCCCCTCTCTCTTTTTTTGTCAGAGGGGTAATTCCCTCATAAAACCCAGGAATTGCAACAGATCCATTTTCTTCGTAACATTTAGCAAGCACATCCGCAAGTGCTCGATTTGGATTCATCACCATCCCACCAAAACTCCCGGAATGAAGATCAAGATTTGAGGCCGTGCACTCCAAATCAAATGTCACAATGCCCCGCGCTCCTAGGGTAATTCCTGGTTGATTTTCCCCTGGCATGTCCACATCGACAATTAACAAATAATCCGCCTGGAGCTCTTCTTTTTTTTCCTCTAAAAGTTTTGGTAAACTATGACTACCACACTCCTCTTCCCCTTCAATAAGAAGTTTAATATTTACACCCATTTTCTCTTCAAGTTCTAAAAACGCTTTGATCGCAGTGATGGAGTAAAAACATTGCCCTTTATTGTCGGCAGCACCTCGCGCATACACTACGCCATCTTTTACACGAGGCTCAAAGGGAGGGCTCTCCCAAAGTTCGAGAGGGTCTACAGGTTGCACATCATAGTGATGATAAATTAAAAGTGTCGGTCGATTGTTTTTTATAGCAGCCTTTTTTCCAAAAATTACAGGACTTCCCACAGTATCCCATTTTTGTACATCAAGGCCTAAATCTTCAAGGTAGCGTGACAGCCAACTAGCACATTTTTTTACATCCTCTTTGTATGCAGGATCTGTGCTAATACTTTGAAACTCTAAAAAAGTGCAATAATCCTTGCAAATTCCATCAAAGTGCGACTCAAACCAGTTTTTATATGTAAGTAGGCTCATTTTTCCTCATATTTGCCACTATCATAGAGGATGCTACTTTCTATAAACAAGATCTTTTTGAATGACTATCATTTGATGCTTGCTCAAGCCTTTCATCAAGAATTTCCCCAGCATTATTTACCAAATAACTCACAAGCGTTTCATCACCCTCATAACACATTTCCACTTCCATCTTTCCCTTTTTATCAGGCTTTGTGCATGTGATGAGCACATAATTTAAATTTCCCTTGGAAAATTTCTTCTCAATTCCTTTTGGAATTTTCTGTTTTGACTTGAAAACTTCTTTAATTTTGTTCATAATTCCCCAAATAAGTTTACCCCTTTTGGTAATCTTCACGCGAATTATTTTCAATACTTTTTCGCATTAAAAGTATCTTTATAAGTATTCCCGAGCAGGATTTATACACAAACCGATTCAAGGCTTGGGAATTTAACAAGGAGGCTACTTTAGAATTTTAGCCGGAGCAAGTGACCTTTGCCGGTAGGCAAGGCGCGAGCGAGGATAAAACTCTAAATGAAAGCCGACGAAGTCAAAACTCAAGTCTTGAATCGGTTTGCGTATATGTATGTTTCTCTTAGCAAAAAGAATTTTTCTATTACTTCTAGTTAATGCCTGTGTGATCTTATCAGTCTCAGCTGTATTTTTTTTATTAAAAATACATAGTCCTGATATGCAAAAGGCTCCAAGCCTACTTCCCCTATTTTTATTTTGTGCTGCTTGGGGCATCGGCGGCGCTTTTATCTCTTTGCAACTCTCTCGAAAAATAGCTATCTGGACGCTAAGAGTAAAACTCCTAAATACAAGCGATCATTTCCTCTCAAAGATCGTCGAAAAACATGCTAGGGCATCTATGCTTCCATGCACTCCAAAAATTGGAATTTTTCCCTCTTCTTCCATCAACGCCTTTGCAACAGGCCCTTCCAAAAGACGCTCCCTTGTTGCCGTATCAACAGAGCTTTTAAATCGCCTTGACGAAGACGCAATTGACGCAATTGTTGCACACGAAATCACTCATATTGCAAATGGTGATATGGTAACACTTACTCTCATTCAAGGTGTCATCAACACCTTTGTTCTGTTCTTTGCTAGAATTATTGCCTACGTAGTCTCCACAGCAATAAAAAGCCGAAATGAAACCTTTTCCTATATCCGCTACTACATACTCACCCTTCTTTTTGAATTTGTGCTTATGATTTTTGGATCAATGATAGTTGCCAAGTTTTCTAGATGGAGAGAGTTTAGAGCAGACCATGGAGGAGCGACGCTTACAAGCCACAAAAAAATGATCCATGCTCTTGAATTGCTTCAACAGAGCACCTCCTCACAAGGTTCTTTACATAAGAATAAAGCTTTTAATTCCATGATGATTGCAAATACGCGAAGAAAAAAAACCTTTAGCCCTTTTGCGACCCACCCTTCACTTGAAAAGCGTATTGCTAAGCTAAAAGAGAGCTATTCTTGTTAAATTCCTAATTCCAAGGACTTTTCGAAGATGATTGTCTTAAAATCGTTAAGGACGCTCTGATTAATTACTAGTTGCCTGAAGGGCAATAAACATTAATTCAAAAATAAATAACTATAATTATTATAATATTTACATTAAACACCTTATTTGTTATGATATTATCTTTAAATCAAATAAAGTGATAACATGGCTAATCCTACGAATTCTATTCCTTTCACATCCTGTCCAGCTGAGGTAACACAACATATTCTCAAGTTTGTTGGAGATCCTGCGATTACAAGATTGGTATCACAATTCTTTAAAGCGCATACAGATGAAGCAATAAATAGTGAATTACAAATGATTTGGATACATCTACACCCTGGGCAAACCATTAATCCTGAAACAAATTTACCACCAATAAAAGAGATTTATAAGAAAACGCTTCAGAAAGTCCCTCAAAATCCACATTCCTTACCACCCGTCTCATTTGAAAGATTTGTAGATACAGTAGATACAATCAAACTTGAAGACACTTTAACATTCTGGAAATCTCTACGCGGCGGCAAGACCCACATAGCGAGGGAGAATCTTCAAGGCTTATCACTCGACGAAATTACGGATAAGCTAAGCACTTGGATTGAAGGGACCCCGTTAGTAAAAAATCTCAGAGAATTACATTTATCTAACAAAAACCTTCAGTATTTACCCCAAGAAATCCTGCAGCTCACGGAATTACGGACTTTATCACTCCATAACAACCATCTAACTGCACTGCCCCAAGACATTAATCAGCTTCTGCATTTAGAGTTTTTACATCTCAGTGATAATCACCTAACTATGTTACCCAAAAGCATCAGTCAGCTAGAGAAATTATCGAATCTATATATCAGCAATAATCAGCTAACTGAGCTGCCCCAAGCAATGGAGAATCTCACGAAGCACTCGAAGTTTCTGACACTTCGTCTTGATAACAATCTGCTAACTGCACTACCCGAGATATTAAATTGCAGCGATGTAAAAATAGGTCTTTCTCCTTTTACACTTGATAAAGTTAGAGCTAGCATAGCTTACAGATATTTCCAACTAAGTCCCGATCAAAAAAACGCTGTTTATGGACGCATTTCTGAACTTGCAAGAGAGTCAGGAGTATTGATCGAACCCTGGGATCATGAGTACGGCAAGCATCATGTGTTTGATTCAGAAGAAAGACTCGTGCAGGCTATGAATGAGATATTAGAGACTCCTTCATAATCAATGTTTTACAATTGAAAATTGATGTAAAAAACTCATTTTTAAAAGTCCAATAACGATGTAAGAGCTACGAATGATTCTTAGATTTCGTTTGTGAATTGCACTTTTTAGAATTTTCTTGCGTATTTAGAAGATCCTCAAGCAGAGCAGTTTTTTGATCAAGCTCAATAAATGCATCCCCATCTTCCATAAAAATTTTTACAGGATTTAGGGTTTTCGCAAGATTTGAGAGTCCTTCAAATTTACAGAGTAAATAGCCCACTTCTTGCAAAGACGAGAGTAGTGACACATATTGCTCATTTGGATTTTCATCAAGAAGGAGCAGCACTAAACAGGTATTATCTTCAATTGGAACGAGTTTTTTTAAGTTTTGATAGAGGTTTGCACTAAGTTGCATTTTGCTCTTCATTTGAACGAGGATCACGGGCTTATTCTCAAGGGCTCTTTGCAAAGAAAAAAGCTCTGTCTTATTAAAAATCTTACTATCATGGTCTTTCTCAAGAATTCTCTCAGTTACTTCAGCAAGTGTAATTCGATGACACCCCACTTTTTCCACCGCAATTCCGGCTGCAATATTTGCTAGATAAATCCCCTCTTCAATTTCAATGTCATTTGCAAGGCAAAGAGTAATCATAGCTAGAACGGTGTCACCAGCACCTGTTACATCCTTCACTTCTCTCGATTTGATTGCAAAATCTTGACGCATCTTATCAGATGTGAAAAGAGACATCCCTTCAGATGAGCGAGTAATAAGCATCATTGACGTTTTTGTTTGCGCTAGGAGTGATTCCCCTACTTGATCAAGTGTTGCCTCAGAAGGCAGCTTAGAAGCGGCACACGCCTCCATTAAATTTGGCTTTATCAACGTCGCACCCATATATGGAGTGAAATCAACTCCTTTAGGATCAACTATGATCGGAATTACATTTTTCATGCCAAATTCTATGAGAAAGCCAAGAAGCGACTTTGTAAGTAAGCCCTTGTTGTAATCTGAAATAGCAATAGCGGAAACATCGTGACAATGTGTATGAATAAATTTTATGATTTTCCGCTTTATTGTGCTGCTTAGTGCTACATTATTTTCTTCATCAACACGAATGATTTGCTGCCCTTCGGACATCAAACGGTTCTTCCCTGGAGTTTGATAACCTTTTTGAACAAAAAGGCCTTGTTTGAAAAGTTTGGAAAGCTCTACTCCGTGATCATCAGCTCCTATTCGTCCAATGGTAATGACTTCTGCACCAAGAGTTTGAAGATTAATCGCAACATTTCCAGCGCCGCCTGGTAGATGCAATTGTTTTTTCACATGAAGAATAGGAACTGGCGCCTCGGGAGAGATGCGGCTAACATCACCTGTTGTATATGTATCTAACATGAAATCGCCAATGACTAAGATTTTAGCAGGCTTAAGTTGATTCAAGGCACGAGTTGCAGTTACCATCTTTCATCACATAGTATATAATTCTTTACATAATCTTCTACCGCAGTATCAAGCGATGTAATAGGAGACTCTAAGAGTTTATTTTCTTTTAGCGTATTTTTATACTTACTCATATCGGCTTTGGTATAATTTTGATATTGATCGATCAAATCTTCTGGCATAGGAATGTATTCAATATGCTCTTTTTTAGAAAGTGCACGAAAAATTGCTTTTGCTAATTGATTCCAAGTATGTGCTTTTCCACTACCAGCATTATAGATGCCGTTTAAATCATTTTCTAGAAAGGAGCAAGTCATTTTTGCTGCATCCTTTACGTAGAAAAAATCACGACACTGATCTCCATCTTGATATTTTTTTGGCTGAGATGAACGAAAGAGCCTGACCTTACCAACTGTTTGAATTTGATGTGTTAGATGCCAGACCATAGAGGCCATTCTTCCTTTATGTTCTTCATTGGGACCAAATATATTAAAATACTTAAGCCCCACAACCTTATCCAAAAGGCCTTGATTTTTTAGCCACAGATCAAAAAGATGCTTAGAATAAGCGTAGAGATTGATAGGTTTTAACGATTCAAGTGTATCGTGATCATCAGAAAATCCCTGATCTAAAGTGCCATAAGTTGCAGCAGAAGAGGCATAAATAAACCTGTGATCATGTTGCATCGCATATTCTACAAGCTTTTTAGAGTAGTGGTAATTTGTTTCCATGAGATAGTCACCATTTGTCTCTAATGTATCAGCACATGCACCTAAATGAATAAAGGCTTCTACTTCATCAGCTCGCCCTTCAAGCCATGGAAACAATTCATCAATCCCAATCAAGTCTACAAATTTTTTCCCAAGAAGATTTTTCCATTTCATCGATCGTTTAATATCATCAACTAGAAGTAAATTGGAAAATCCTTTCTCGTTTAACTCACGAACTATTCCTGATCCAATAAATCCCGCAGCACCTGTGACCACGATTAATTGATCATCATACATTTTTCTTTTCATAGAATTCCTTGTGCTTTGGTAATGACTTGAGGGTACCACGAATTGGATTTTCGATGAATAGGCGATATTTGAAAAAATTGAACATTTTCAAGTTTTGGGGAAGAAACTTTCCCGGCGCATAGGAAAGCCGTCCCACTACCCGTCATCATTACTTGATCAAATCCAAGATCTTGAAGGTTGCTTTTTACTTGCTTAAGTTCAGGTCTTAAAAGAATTGCAGGCTCTTCCAAATCATTGATAAATTGTGGTCTCTCTAACTGAAAGGAACTTAAGAGGTGCAAAGGATCGATAGAATGAGGATTCGGATTACATACTTTAAAAACAAGAGGCGTAGAAAGACCACCCTTTGGTTTTGCAATCCAAAATGATTTTAATGGCAAGGGGGCATGATCGTTGACTTGATCTCCAACTCCTGTACAAAATGCAGCTCCTTCAGAGAAAAAAAAAGCAACATCCGCACCAATTTCTCCTCCCCAACTTTGGAGAATTTTTTTTGAGGCTCCATACTGCGTCAATTCATTGAGTGCCCAAAGAGTTGTTGCAGCATTACTACTACCGCCGCCAAGACCTGCTTCAATGGGTATTTTTTTATCTAAAAAAAATTTCGCATGAAACTTTAACTTTGTTTTACTTCGAAAGAGAGTGACTGCTTTAAGAATAAGATTACTCGCTCCGCAACCAAGAGATGAATTGTTACAAGTGAGCTGATCTTTATTCTATAAACTCACTTGTAACACATCTCCAAGACTTACAGCTTGCATAAGAGTGGCTATATCATGATAGCCATCTTGCCTTTTCTGTAGGACTCGAAAAAAAAGATTAACTTTCGCAGGGGAGAAAAATTGTACCCCTTTGCTCACACGCCTTCTTCTTCTTCTGGAACTTCTTCAATGACTGGAACTTTTTCTTCTACTTTCGGTTTAATAACCTCAGCAGTAATTCCACCCTCACCCTTCACCTGAAGAATAATACTTGCTTGTACACTTTCCTTCAGATTTAACTGAATGGGATAGTTTCCAAGTGTTTTAATAGGTTTACTGATAGCAACTGAGCGTTTTTCTATCGAAAACCCATTTTCTTCAAGAACTTTTGAAACATCTGCGAGGGTAACAGAGCCATAGAGATGGCCTGTTTGATCTGCCTTAACTTCGATATCAAAAACTTTTCCCTTAAGTTCTGCAGCAAGTTTCAGAGAAGTTTCACGATCAAGCTTTGCAAGAGCTGCTCTCTCCGCTTGCAATTTTTCTCTCAAACGAAGCGTTCTTTTATCTGCAATCACTGCTTTTTTCTTTGGGAGTAAAAAATTTCTTACAAATCCTGGTTTTGCCTTTACGATATCCCCTTTTCGACCTAAATTCTCAATATCTTCGAGAAGTAATAATTGATTGTTCATCCTTCCTCTACATGTTTTACGATTAATCTTCTGCAACGAAAGGCAATAAGGCCATATGTCTTGCTTTTTTTATCGCTGTTGATAATTTCTTTTGATTCTGATAACTCACCCCAGTAATTCTTCTTGGCAAGATCTTTCCTCGATCAGTAATAAACTGAACTAATGTATCTACATCTTTATAATCGATATGCTGAATGCCCGCTTCTAAAAATGGACATTTTTTTCTCTTTTTAAATCCAAAAGACGAAAATTTCTTCTTCGTTTCAGCCATTGTTTTTTCCTCTTTACTTATGCTAATGATTTGAATTCTAGCGTTTCTTGCACTACATCTGTACGGAGTGTCATAAACCTTACTAAATCTTCATTTAAATGATAATCTTTCCATAATTCTGCAATCATTGCAGGAGCTATTGTAAAAAAAATCACAAAAAAATACCCCTGTTTAGACCCAAGAATTTCGTAAGCAAGTTTTTTTCTTCCTTGCTCATGTATTTTTTTCACCACACCATCTCTACTCTCGATTGCAGATGTGATCCTTTCTAAAGCTTTTTTTGAAGCTTCTTCACTTAATGTGGCATTGATAATATAGATGCCCTCATAAAGTTCCTGCTTATTACTCATATCTATTTTCTCCTTAAACCTTTTCATATCTCTTGATGAGGAAGTAGATCTCGTTTTAGGGTGATTTCATTAAATGAAACCCATCTATCGAGCATTTCAACTCCTGCATTGATTATTTTAGGAAGATCTAACATCTCCCTATCGTTAAATTTACTTAAGACGTGTGACGACAAATCTCCATATATTCTATCCCCGATACCAACTCTTAGTCGAGGATACTCCTGCGTATTTAAATGAGCCTGAACACTTTTTAGCCCGTTATGACCGCCTGTGCCTCCTTGACTTCTCATCTTCAAACTCCCAAAGGGAATGCTAATATCATCTGAGATGACAAGAACATCGCTGACAAGAATCTTATAATAATCCATGCAACTTTTCAGAGCACGTCCAGATTCATTCATAAATGTCAGTGGTTTAAGAAGTAGCACATTTTTTTGATGAATCACTCCTTTTGCTATAGACCCTTGTCGATCTCTTTCCGTTCGAAAATCACAATCATACTTTGCAGCAAAGGCATCTACTATAAGAAAGCCCAAATTATGCCTCGTATACGAATACTTCTTCCCCGGGTTTCCAAGGCCCACAATGAGAATCGAATCAGAGTTGATATTCACAGCTTAATTATTACCTTTTCGCAATTACCATAACTACATCTTCTAAAGACTTTATTGACCTAACTTCTTCTGAAATATTAAGATCTTTAACGCGTCTAGATTGACCAATATTTAATTTTGTAATATCAAGACAAAATTCTTTAGGCATATCTTTTGGAAGGCAACGCACTTTTACATGACGGGAAACTTCACGAAGAAATCCACCAAGTTTTACCCCCACACAGTCCTCAATACCTATGCAGCGCACTGGCACATTTACTTCAATATATTGATCATCTATAAGTTCTTGAAAATCAATATGCAATTCTTGGTACGTTGTAGGATGATATTGAATCTCTTTTACAATAGCATTCATCAGTTTTCCATCAACATCGAGCTTAAAAACAGTAGTTGGAAGATATCCTGTTTTCATTGTACGAAGAATCGTTCGGTACTCAATTCCATTTACAAGAATTTCACTACTTGGCTTTCCACGTTGATAAATCACACCAGGAATATCTTTTTCATGCCGAATTTTTGTTAGCTGACTTTTTTGCTTTCCAGCGCGTTTTGATATCTTAAGTTTCATCGACTTTTTCCTTATATCTTTAATACATAATTCTTACAGAAACACTGAAAATCAGCGTTTCCTTACTTAATCGCATAAGCGATGCTAAGTCTAAAATTTTCTAGATGGACTATTGACCAAATTCAACTCTTGTAAAGGGAGCTAATCGATGTGCTTTGCACAATCGAATCAATTGCACTGCCAAAAAGGCGCGCAATGCTCACTATTTCAAAAGGTCGTTTATCAATGGCTTGCGGGATAGGGATTGTATTTGTAACAAATATCTTGTCGATAGATTCCATAGTAGCACCCTTAGTTGAAGGCAACGGATGAGTTACTACAGCAAACACTTGGTTTGCACCTGCTTTTCTGCAAACAAGAGATGCCATGTGAAGCGTGCTTCCTGTTGAATAAATATCATCAACAAGGACAACTTGCTTATCACTTACATCGCCAATTACAGCGCTCACTTCTACTTTATCAGCTCTTAGTCGTCTCTTATCCACAATCGCAAAGTCAACACTAAGATCTTTTGCAAGATCTCTTGCCAATTTCACACTCCCTGTATCAGGAGTTACCACGATACAGTTCGTTAACTTAAGCCGTTTGATTTGCTCCACAAAAACGGGTCTTGCTTGAAGATCGTCTACAGGAATATCAAAAAACCCTTGAATTTGCTCAGTATGCAAATCCATTGTTAACACACGAGTCACTCCGGAAGTTACGAGAAGGTTCGCAACTAACTTAGCAGTGATTGGCACACGCGCTTTATCTTTACGATCTTGCCGAGCATATCCATAATAAGGAATGACAGCAACGATACTTCGGGCCGAGGCCCTTCTTAACGCATCGACTAAGATCAAAAGTTCCATGAGATAGAGGTTGGGATCACGAGCAATGCTTTGTACTACAAAGACATCCCGGCCACGGACATTCTCTAAAATTTGAACGCCTATCTCACCATCTGGAAATTTTTCTATAAAAACTTTTCCTAGATCTACATTTAACAACTGACTTATCTCTTTTGCAAGAGAGGGATGCGAAGTCCCAGAAAACAGCATAAAGTCATTTCTTGAATGCATAGTCTACAAACGAATTTTTAGAATTTGGGGTGGAAGGGATCGAACCTCCGAATGGCGGTACCAAAAACCGCTGCCTTACCACTTGGCTACACCCCAATACTTCCCCCTTGACATTTTAGTTTTTCCAAAGAAATTACTTTAAAATCAAGGTTAATAAGCACAAGATTACCTAGGTCTTGAATATATATCAAATCTATTTTCACTACCCACATACACAAAACGATTCAAGCGCGAATTTCATTGTTATTCAGAGCTCCTTTCAATTGTAATAAAAATTTCTCTTTATATAAAATAGAAAATAATATTTAATCTCTTTTTCGGTTTTATAAATTTTATTACAGGAGGAAAAAAAATGTGTTTAGCTTGTAACGATGCGGATAAAAAAGCAGAAATTATTCGAAAAGACCCTAACTGTATTGGTGAAATAACGCCAATTATGACAATTAAACAGGTTAAAGATTACTGTATAGAAGAATGGTTAAAAGAAGGAAAAACAAGATTTAGAATTTTTAAAGCAGGTGTTATTGATCCGCTCATTGATCAATTTTCCTGGAAAGAAAAAAATGCAGAGATATCTGTACAGCTCGTATAAGACTCCTCTCCATCAAAAGAAAGGTCTGAAAGCTAATTAGATCCTCAGGCCTTTCTTTTTTCTTTCTTGTCCTATATATCTAAAACAATATGAATATAGTACATGTAGCTTCAGAGTTTACTTCCATTATTAAAGTTGGCGGACTTGGTGATGTCGTTTCAGGACTAACTAAGGCTCTTGCCCAAACAGATCATCATATAGAAGTATTTCTTCCAAAATATGACAATATTCCCCTAGATA
This sequence comes from Parachlamydiales bacterium, assembly GCA_030641465.1. Classification (GTDB taxonomy): domain Bacteria; phylum Chlamydiota; class Chlamydiia; order Chlamydiales; family Simkaniaceae; genus DAOWHK01. The sequence continues at coordinate 12,071 of DAOWHK010000082.1, forward strand.
TCTCCTCAAAATTTAAACAGACTGGATCTTTACTATCCTCTGTAGTGGATGGAGTTACGATTCACTTGATAGAACTAAGTGAGTATTTTAATCGCGGATCGGTCTACGGAGAATCTGATGATTCACTCCGTTTTGCAAGCTTTTCTCTCGCAGTCTCAAACCACCTCCAAGCAAAACCTACACCTCCTGATATCGTACATCTTCACGACTGGCAAACAGGACTTCTTGCATACCTTTTAAGAAATAGTCCTAAAATAAAAACAATATTGACGATACATAACCTTTTTTACCAAGGCTTGATTCCAGAAAAAGAAATCTCTAAGCTTGGGCTTAACAAAGAAGCATTACCTAAAGATCACAAAGATCCCAAACAGATCAATTTGTTAAAACTTGGAATTCTCTACTCAGACATTGTTACCACCGTATCACCCACCTATGCGAAAGAAATTTTAACAAAAGAAATGGGCTGCGGATTAGAAAAAGACCTTCTTACTAGGCCAGTCCTAGGGATTCTAAATGGTTTGGATACAGAATTTTGGAATCCAGCAAAAGACCCCAAAATCCCTTTTCATTATTAAGCACGTTCTTAAGAATTTTTCTGAGAATACCCGAGTAACTCTTCCACTTCCCAATCTACATTTGTATTCAAAAAAGTAAACTCCCTCATCGTAAAACGATTATACCGGGAACCTTTATATAGCGCGCGGTCTTCCCGTCCCTTATAACGAGTAACCGGAGAAAAATTATCTTTCTTTTTCAAATCAAACATTTCAGCTAAAAATTCTACAAAAGCTTCTGGGTCTTGATTTACCTCTTCATAATTCACTAGCACATAGTTATCGACACTATTTGCAAGCGCTAGATAGTTTAAATTTTTATAACGCCGAAGCTCTAAAAGATTCCTAAACATTTGACCTGTATAGGGATTGATTGAGTCGGTACTCTTACAACCTTCTAAAGGGCAACCATTACTATCATCCCATTCATGAGACATAAACGTATATAAATTTCCACATACAAGATTTGGCGCATGAAAAGGGTTTTTATAAAAACTGCGGACCCAATCATAGACGTTGCGAACAACTACCACCACTAATACTTTCTCATATTCAGGGTATGTCAGTTGAGGCTGTGGAAATCTTTCTTCTGAATGCAATGCATTCCAGGAAAGAAAGTGCTTTCCTCCAATTTTACCTGTATCTGTTAACTCCAGAAAATTTGTTTCAATTAATGCATGAAGAAAATTCGTTCCAGAGCAGCGCTCTCCTACGACATGAAATTCCTTAATTTCCTTTCCTGAATATTTATTATAGGCGTTTTCAAAAGAACCTGCATGCAAAGCCCCAACCATAAAAAATAATCCAATAATCATAAATCTCATCTGCAACTCCTTTGACATCATGGTCTTTTTTTGCTATGAAGTATTACATGAAAAATCAAAATAATTCTATAAAAATTGGCAAAGAAAGTAATCGAACCCACCTTTGTAAAAAACTGCACCTTGATCATAAAGCACGCCCTTTAGTCTGCGCCATCACGAGACTTGTAGAGCAGAAAGGACCAAGGTTTATTGAGCAAGCAATCGATTATACTCTTTCCTCAAACGGCGCTTTTATCCTCCTTGCAGGGCACCCTGAACCTAAAGAAAAAGAAAGATTTACAAAGTTAGAAAGAAGGATAAATTCTCCTTCAAAACTATTTATTCATTATGAATTTGATGAAGATTTGGCACATCAGATCTATGCTGGATCTGACGTGATTATCATTCCGTCATCCTTTGAGCCTTGCGGCTTAACGCAAATGATCGCTATGCGCTACGGCACAATTCCCATCGTCCATCATACAGGAGGCCTTGCCGACACAGTCCTTCATGAAATCAATGGCTTTTCCTATAAATTTCAAGAAAAAAGTGTTTTTGAAGCCTGTTTAAAAACAGCCTTTGAGTGCTTTGCAAACGATAAATCTAAATGGTTGGATATGATGAAATATGGCATGAATCAAGATTTTAGCTGGAAAAACTCTGCAAAAAAATACTTAGAGATTTATTCTATACATAAACCGATTCAAAACTTGGAATTTTAATAAGAAGGGTCCTGTAGAATTCTATCCGGAGCAAGTGACATTGCCGGTAGGCAAGGCGCGAGTGAGGATAAAATTCTACAGGAAAGCCGACGAAGTTAAAACCCAAGTCTTGAATCGGTTTGTGTATAACTAATCTTTTTGCCAAGACTGTATAATATAATTTCGATTCACGAAAATATATTCTATTCCCGAATAAAGCGTGTAAATCGCTGTAATTGCGGTTAACATTAAACTTGTTTTTTGCAGCGAGTGAAGGCTAATCATACCCCAGGAATAGGGAATCATAAGAATCACGATCGCAAAGACCGAAATGGCCTGCAGTACAGTTTTGATTTTCCCTGTTTTTCTTGCAGCGAGCGCAAAGCCATTTAGCGCGCAAAGGGTTCGCAAAGTGCTGATCATTGCGTCTCTATATAGGAAAAGAAACACTAAAAGAATGGGCAGCTGGATCACCCCTTGAGTAAACGTAAGAAGCACCGTAAGTCTTGCGATACTATCTGCCATAGGATCTAAAATTTTTCCAAGATCTGTCACTAAATTAAATTTTCTAGCTAAATATCCATCGAAAAAATCTGATAGTTCTGAAACAAGCAACAGAGCAAGCAAAATAAAGGGCAGCGTACGCATGCTGATTCCAAGCTGCTCATATTTTAGATATAAAATCAAAAATATTGGACTAATGACTATCCTGCTGATTGTCAAAAAAAGGGGTATTTTCACAAGAACACTCTCTTTTATTACGGAGTGAAGAGTAATTGATTTCATCATAATATATCAAGGTATTATACCCCGAAATCCCATCTGATTAATTATTGAAAACCTCATCTTATTTTTTTATCTCTTTTTTTTCAAAGTTTACCCAAATAAATTCAGTACCTGTGCTTAATAATACTCACAAAACTCTCTTTATTAAAGAGATAAGATTGAAATAGATTCTTTATATATTTTTTCATTTTTGATTTTTTGTTCCTAAATTTTTTCAAATAGGATATGATGAGGCGAAATAATTTTATCATCGATGAAGGAATATGCATACATTTCAAACTCTTATTTCTAAAATGACAACTTTTTGGGCAAATCATGGATGCGCTGTAGAGCAGGGGCATGATATCGAGGTAGGAGCTGGGACATTTAATCCGTCCACTTTTTTAATATGCCTAGGTCCCGAACCCTATAGTACAGTATATGTTGAGCCTTCCCGTCGGCCCCAAGATGGAAGATATGGTGATAACCCGAATCGATTGCAACTTTTTCACCAGTTGCAAATCGTAATCAAACCATCACCTCTCAATATTCAAGAATTATATTTACAGTCTTTAGAAGCTATTGGAATCGATCTAAAAAAACATGACATCCGCTTTGTGCACGACGACTGGGAATCCCCAACACTTGGCGCTTCAGGACTTGGATGGGAAGTCTGGTGCGATGGCATGGAAATTACCCAATTCACCTACTTTCAA
>DAOWHK010000119.1 GCA_030641465.1 Parachlamydiales bacterium
AACATGGCGATCGCAAAACCGGCGAGCATTATACAAGCGCAGAAATCAAAGATATGGTCGCACATGCTCTAGAAATGGTTGATCTTACCGGCGTGCAAAATAAAATGCCCTCAGAGCTATCTGGAGGAATGCGCAAACGAGCAGGCCTTGCAAGGCTCATCGTATACCGCCCAGACTACCTCCTCTACGATGAACCAACAACAGGCCTTGATCCCATTACAGCCATGCAAATTAATGAGCTCATTGTAAAAACGCAAGCAGAGCTAAAAGCAACAAGTATTGTCGTCACACATGATATCGTATCCTCACTCTTTGTTGCTGATCGATTAGCACTTCACAAAGATGGAAAAATCGCGTATATCAAAAAACCAGAAGAATTTTTGGAAATTGACGACCCAATTATAGAATTTTTAAGAAAAACGATCTCACAAGATCCCAGGGAGTTTAGGAGAAGAAAAGAATGATTGATTATGCCAAAAACATGCTCATTGGCTTATTTGTAGCCATTGCCTGTGGACTTCTTGTTGGCATTATTCTATTTCTCGAGCCAAGTGTTGGCGACGGAAAAGAAACCTTAGTTGTGCGCTTTGCAAACATCAACGGACTGACAGTTGGAACGCGCGTGATGTTCGCCGGAAAACCCGTTGGTGAAGTCGTTTCCATTAAACAAATTCCCCATGCAAGAGAACAACCAACAGATGAGCTCGGCCAAGTCTATTTTTATGAACTTATCATTCACATTGACTCACAAGTCAAAGCCTATAACACCGATGAATTTACCGTACAAACATCAGGACTTCTTGGAGAAAAATCCATTGCAATCATTCCCAAAGCACCTCCAAAAGGAGTAACACCGAGGCTTGTAACAGAAAAAACACCCATCTACGCAGAATCTGTGGACCCTATTGAGAGCGCCTTTAATGAGATTGGTGAACTTTCCGATAAATTTGAAGAAGCACTCGACAAAGTCATTACCTGGATTGATCAAAATGGACATGAAATGGGATCTGCCATCAGATCCTTTGATGACGCTATGGCCGAAGCTGCAACCACACTCAAACAAGTAAATGAATCAAATCTTGTCGGAGATCTGCAAATTGCCACGCAAAATTTTTCCACTGCAATGGATGATGTGCATATCTCCATTGATGACCTCCGAGAAAGAGATGTTTTTGCAAACATTGGAACGACACTTGGCAATATGAAAAATGCTAGCTCTTCAATTAGAAGTATTACAGAAGGCATAGAAGATGGAAAAGGCACAATCGGCAAACTCTTTAAAGATGAGGACACTTATCTTAGAGTCACAGCAATCCTTAGTAAAGTGGATACACTCATGAATGATGTCAATCACTATGGCGTCTTTTTTAACCTGAATAAAGAGTGGCAACGCACAAGACTTAAACAAGTCACATTTCTAAATGCCCTCAAATCCCCCGAAAGTTTTAGAAACTACTTTGAAAAAGAAGTGGATCTCATCAACACCTCAATGTCTAGAATTTCCATGCTTGTGGACCGCGCAGAAACTAGCCCTGAAAGAGAAGAAATCCTAAATTCTAAACTTTTTAAACAAGATTTTGTAGAGCTTATGCGCCGTGCAAGTGAGCTCTCAGATAATCTTCAGCTATATAATGAACAACTCATGCAAGCAGAAAAGCCATAAAAAATATTTTTTCATTGATAAATACATAAATTTTTCAAAAAATTACTTGCCAGTTTATGTAAAGATTTATTAAAGTTCTCCTTCAATGTAACCAAAGGGACCAAAGCATTAACGAAATGCCTGGGCACCTTTATCAATAGGGAGGAGTAAAGTGATGGCAGCAATAGGACTTACTAGTGGTGAATCAGGATTCTTAAGCAAATATTCTGATCTCCAGGATAAGTATAACGAAATCAAAGGGCACGAAATGCCTGAAGGTGATGAGGCAACTTTCAATCATTATCATACAGCATCTGAAGGAATGATGGCTTCAACAGGAGCTGATCAGATTAAATATTCAAAGGTATTAGAACTAATGAATACCCTCGTAGAACAGGTTGGAGCAAATACTGTCCCTCAAGAAGAGCGCGGCAAATATAAGCTCGTTTTGCAACATGTAAGTATCAACTACCAACGCTTTTGTGCGAAAAGAGATATCATCAAAGCGTTGATGGCAAAAATTACAGATGCGAATAGCAAAATAACAAGGGACCCCATTCCCGAAGCTCATCTTGTTACAATGGAACAATTAACTCCTGGATCAAGAGCAAATTATGAAGCAAGTGTCTTAGAGCGTCAAACTAGACTAGACGCCCTGACTGCTGATCATACTGCTCTTAATACAAAATTAGATGAGACAAGAGATCTTAAACAAAAAATTGAAACTGTATATAAATCAGTATTCAACATTGCCTATTACGGATTAGCAAATCCTGGAATGACCAGCGGTCTTCTCCCACAACGACTGTGGACAGAAACTCCTATTGAACTTGCGACATACACGCATACTGAAGAGTTAGCTTCATTAAATGAAGCTATTCAAACTGCATTTACTGCTGCAACTGCACCTGCAGAGGATAATTCTGCTCCGGAAGCAGTGACTGCTGTTCCTTTAGAAGGGTCAGCGCCTTCAGCAGCCGCACCTGCAACAGTAGTAGACTTGCCCATTGTAGCTGAAACTCCTGCAAGAAGCGCTGGGCAGGATAGAGAAGCTGTAGCTCCAAGTAGTCCAACACAGGCTTCAGAAGTTGTAGTTCCAACTAGTCCAAGACAGGCTCCAACAGCTGCATCTGATCTATAGTAAACCATCAAACATCATAAAGGGGGATTTCCCCCTTTTTTTAAAGGAGACTACATTAGAAACACTTGAAATAAAAAAA
>DAOWHK010000213.1 GCA_030641465.1 Parachlamydiales bacterium
AGGAAGCTCTCTTTAGCGAATTTTTTCCTTGAAAATAAAAACCTCTTTCCTATACACCTCAGGCTGAAAACCCAAAGGTTGAATCGGTTTGTGTATATATACAAATTGAATCTTTCATTGGATCATTTTCCCTTCAGCCCAAGTGATTTTAGCTCTCATGCAGAGTTCCTATTTTCCAGAATCAACAATACTTAAACAACTTCTCATTAGAAAATCTAATTTATAATTAACTTAAGTAGTACGCATTATTTTAATTTAAAATTTAATTAGTTCAATAAAACTAGCTTTTTTGTTAAACTAAAGATGTTAAAATTAAAAAAGGTAGTAATAATGGCTAACAGCATTTCTTTTGAAGCTCTTCCTTCTGAGGTTCAACAACTTACTTTAAAAATCGCGCTAAATGGAAATAATCCAGTAAACCCTGTGGGTACATCCCTTGTTTCAAAAAACTTTAATGCTCAAACAAACAAAGTTTTAGAGGGCGAGTTTCGGAGAATTTTTGAAGTCCTAAGCCCGACGGACGCCCATGATGCAGACATTATTAAAAAAATTTATATAAAGCTATTTAAAGACGCTGGCCTGCAATTAATCCCCGTCTCGCTTGAAAGATGCAATGAATTAAAGCTAAACATAATAAAGTTCTTAAGTGTATTGCCTCAAGCTAGGAACCTTTGGGGTATGGACTCTTTTCACCAACGCTCTTTAACTACTCTTAATGAGAACCTTAGGTCTTGGGTAAAAGAAACCCCTGAACTAACGAAGCTAAGTTTTTACAGCAGAAATCTCACACATTTACATCCAGTAATTGGCACGTTGGGAAACTTAACGAAATTAGATCTTAACCACAACCTATTAACAGCTCTTCCCTCTGAAATCAGACATCTCACCAATTTAATAACTTTGACTCTCAGTAATAACAAGTTAATAACATTACCACCTGAAATCGGCAACCTAACAAGTTTAAGACTTTTAAATCTCGAGCATAATCAACTAAATACACTTCCACCTGAAATCGGGAACCTAACCAGTTTAAGAACTTTAAATCTCGAGCATAATCAACTAACGACTTTGCCACCTGAAATCAAAGAGCTTCAGAGCTTAATGCTTTTATGTATCAAGAAAAATTCCTTCGAAGAAATACCAAGAGATCTACATTTATGGATCGTTACGAATCCATCTTTCAGATTACTTTAGCGAATTTTTTCCTTGAAAATAAACACCTCTTTCCTATACACCTCAGGCTGATTTACCCTCTTTTTTCTGGAAATATATGCCTACATCTGAGATCAAAAACCCCCATCAATACGAATTTCAACACAAAGATTTCCAAAAAACTGTCGATGAGTATTCTCTACTAGCTCTAAAACGCTTTAAAAAACTTGTTCGGACCTATGCCATCTATCATGCCTGTTTGCTAACTGCACTACTAGGCGAGCTTCTAGCATTTATTTTTTGTTTACTCCGCATGCCCAAATCCCCTCTTCTTGCAATTTCCCTAGCGGGTTTTTTACTGACAACTTTTATATATTTAGTCGTTCTATTTTATTTTCAAACAAAAAAACCAGAGCAATTCCTTCAACTACGAACATGGTTTATTCTTCTTTGCCGGAAAGCTCTACCAAAAGCGATGGATGAAACAGAATATCATCTATCTCTTGCAAACGCCGCTTATCGTTTAGCATCTTGCTTAAGCAAACAGGAAAATTATTCATACAATATATTTCCCTCTATTTCTTCCATAAGTCTACTCGTGAAAAAAATAAGTTTTATCATTCACTGGAAAGATCTACATAAGATGAAAGAAATTTTGCTTCTTGTTTCCATAAATGAACATATTGAACTCATCAAAAGAAAGCCAACGGACCTCGAAGTACACGCCTCTCTTGCAAATGCCTATATTGCCCTATCCAAGCTCTATCGAGACCCTAAAAAAAACGATCTTTTTGAAACGCTCGATTGGGAGCAAAAAGAGTCGCAAACAAAAGACATGCAAGAGAAGTTCCAAACAGCTACGGAAAAAGCAATCCAAGAATTTCTCATTCTCAATCATTATGTTCCAAACGACCCTTGGGTGCATGCTCAGCTCGGTCTTTGCTATCACGATCTAGAAGAGTATGAAATGGAGATCAAGCAATATGAATCCATCTTAGAGCTATGTCCAGATGATCGTGAAATCATGTACCGCCTAGGAGTATTATATTTTAAACTTGGCCAAAATGCGAAAGGACTTCGCATCTACGAAGCTCTAATACTTCTCAATTCGAGTAAGGCCCTAGATTTGATCGATCACTATGACGCGCACTTTAGGCAGCAAATGCGTCTTGATGAGCTTTCCATTTTTTAACTTGTAAAAATAGTCAAGTATTTGATTTATTAAAGGAAGTTTTATAAGCCAAACAAAAAATAAGGTTTGGTTTCCTCATTTGCAATATCACGGAGTGCAATAATGCGTCATATCAACTCTAAATTCCAAAATGTCTTTTCGCAAATACCAATGCGTAGCGGACTCTTTCTTCTAGCTTTTCAAACGAGTGTCTATTCAGAAAATACTCTGAATGACAGGGCGCTAGAAATTACTCAGCAAGAAGAGGTAAGTGAAGAACTCCTCACACTTGCAGCGCCAATTGAAGAATCATTTACGCTCACGCCAATGAATGATGAGGAAGCATTTTTTGTAAGAAGAATTACAGAATTTTGGAAAGATGGAGACTTCTCTCTTGTACAGTCTCAAATTCAAGAGTTTTTTGAAAAATATCCAACAAGCGCTCTGCATGATTATTTCCAAGGAATTTTAGGCGATTTGCACCTCCAATATAACTCCTTTGATAAAGCTCTTGCAGCATACGAAAAAGTCTATGACCCTGAAGTGCTTGATCAAATCATTCTAAATAAACTGCAGTGCTATTATGAATTAAGTGAGTATGAAAAGCTCTCCGAAGAAGGCTTTCTTTATCTTTCAAGCACATCGGATGAAATCCTTAGTCGTCAAGATGAACTTTATTTTCTTCTAGGGGAAGCTCTCTTTAGACAAGCCTCTACAGTCGAGGAGATCTCCTTAAAAAAAGAATTAGCTTCTCAAGCAAAATCCTTTTACGAAAAACTAGAAGCCACGCCCTATGAAACACTTTCGCTATTCGCTCTTGCAGAAGTCTATTCCCTATTAAATGAGCACACTAAAGCAACTGATTATTTCCTTCGCCTTTCCAAACAATTTCCAGACATGAGTGAAGATTTTTTATTCCAAGCGGCAAGTCATCAATCTTTTATCGATAATAAGCGCTCTATAGAGCTATTCAACCAAGTCCTCAGCCTTAACGGCGACAAATCCCCTGATGCCTCCTTTAATTTAGTCGTACTTCTCTTTCAAAACGAATCCTATAAAGAAATTGTGGCAAATCACAAAAAACTGAGCATGAACCTTTCCAAAGAAGTTCTCCCAAATTATTATTTTATCTTAGGTAAAAGTTATTTTTCCCTAGAAGAGAATAAAGATTCAGCAGTAGAGCTGCAAAAGTATATTGACGAGCAGATAACTCCTACGCCGCAATTAAAACATGCTCTTTTACTCCAAATGTCAAATGCTGACATCATCTCAGATATAGAGCTCTATAGCGCTTCGTATAATCAATTTGAAGATCTTTTCCCTGAAGATAACGAACTTCCAAAAGCACAATTTTTACACGCTATGCTAGATAAAAAACTTGGAAATGCGAATGAAGCTTTTGAAAAACTCCGTTGCCTCCACAAAAATTTTCCCGCTTTTGCAACGGATGAGAAGGTGAATTTTGAGTATTGCCACCTAGCCCATGAATGCGAAAAATGGGAGCTTAGCTATATACTCTTCGACACATTCTTAAGCCAATATCCAGAGAGCATCAACAAAAGTTCCGCCGAAAAATACTTTTTTTCTGCAGCACTAAACCTCCTTAAATCCTCTGAAGATTTAGAAAACCCTATCTACTCAAAGCCTGAGTTTTACCGCGATCTACAATCAGCGCTCGCTCTAGAAACGATATTTACTCAAAACGAGCTGCATGAATACACTCTTCTTGCTGCAAAAATTGCTTACGAACTCACAGAACTCTCAGATACTCGGTACTATCTTGATGAATACCTTGCAAAAGAGCACCTATCAAATGATCCGGGAGCCCTAGCTGAAGCTAATTATTTAAGAGCTCTTTCCACAGAAAAAGATCCAAATACTCTTCAGAACTACTGCACCTACTTAGAAAAAGCGCAAAAGTTAAATAAAGAGCGTTTTCAAACTCCTGGGATTCACTTGCAACTCTATAATGCCTATATTTCCCTCGCAGGACTTGTTGATACAGACGGCAATCTCCCCTCTTTTTCAACGGAACAAAAAGAGATGTTCGTAGAGAATGCTGCAGAGCATTTATATGCCGCCTCTCAAGATCAGGATTTTATTTTAAGACCGGAAAATAACCTTTGGCTTGCAAACCATTTTTATAATAAAACAAAAAATCCTGATTCAAGAGGAAACGTAGAAGAGCTTCAAAGAAAATCGGTAAAATTATTTGCTAACGCTTTGACCTTTAGTAATGGAGCCGATCTCGTGCTTATCGACAAGGAAAACTTATCCTATGAAGGAGAGGTACTAAAACTTGCAACACTTCTTGGAGTGCAAGGAAATCACAGAGAAAAATTAGCACTACTAGAAGAACTTATTGAGCAGCAAGGAGCAAGTCCTGACTATGCTTGGAAGTTTCATAAACAAGCCTTATTTGAACTTGCAAATTCCTACTGCTATCTTGGAAATAAAGAAAAAGCCCTAGACACCTACACTTTTTTAAGTCATTCGTCATCAAATATCCCTACAACACTCGAAAGCTTTGCCTCCTACCATAGTGCAAAACTCCGCTACATGTTGCTAGATGAGAGCCTTAAAACAGAAAATAACGAACTTGTAAGCTCAATCCTAAGTAATTATAAAGAACTGCAAATTCGCAAAAATATCCAAGCAGATCCAATTCACCTAGAATCAGCGCTCGAATATGCAACAGTTCGCTCAGAAATCTGCGACTTAGCTAAAAAAAATGATCGCTACCTATTCTTTTTAGGACGGATCAAAGAAGACTATACAAATGAGCAGGATCCGCATACAGAGCAATATCTAAGTAGTTTGCAAACATCCAAAGGCTCACAAAAAACTTATGACTCCTACATGCTCTATATCGAAGCAGAGATGCTAAGAATAAATGCCAAGCAGATGAAAAAAAATAAAAAAATG
>DAOWHK010000124.1 GCA_030641465.1 Parachlamydiales bacterium
GTTAGCAGATTTTTGTTTAGATAAAGCGTTTCTAAATGGGCAAGCTTAGAAAAGATTTCGGGAACCCGTGTGAGTTGATTATTACTTAAATTAAGATGCTTTAACTTTGTTAAAGTTAAAAGGTTCATGGGAAAGTGTCTCAGTTGATTTTGATTGAGATCGAGATGAGATAAATGGGGAAAGTGCTCGGGAATAAAGGGGGGAAAAAAATGTAGCCCTTTATTCTTTAGCAACTCAAGCTTGAAAACTTCATCAGGACCTTTAGGTATTCTTGCTTGCTGAAGTCTTAAGTCTTGGGAATGGGGAAAGAGGAGGCGCATACATACCTCTTCATCACGACGTCTAAGGTTAAATAGCAAGGTTTTTAGCCTTGCTGCTGAAATGAGGGGCAAATCTGGATGCGTTGGGCGATATTCGAGTGCAGAAGGCTTATTTGCTTGAAAGACGGAGTGATGCGCGGCAATACTCTTTAAAAATATTTCTTTTACTTTTTCAAGGTGGAGGTTCGAATTTTGAGTCATCAAAGAGCATACAAATGCACATTCTTCCTGATCAAGCTTTTCAAAGAGGCTATTAAGTAGGCCGATTGCAAACTGAGGACTTTTGACGACCTCATTGATATGTCTATTTACAAAGGGGATAGTGCTCGGGTCATAGCAATTTTTGAGTATTTCTATTAAACAATCATCGGGAAGAGTGTTTATTAAGAAGGGGTTTTGGGTTGTAATTATAGACATAATATTACCTTAAAATTATTATTAATAATATAATTATAAATCATTTATTAATAAAATTAAATAGATCTTTTCTCTAACTATTGTGAATTAATTTTGTGTATAAAGATTTTTTGAACGCTTGGAAGGAGAGGGATTTTCCGAAGGCATGGAGATAGGCTTTTTTTCGAATAGGGGAAAGCAGGGATTGATCTTGATGTTTGTCGACGCACTTGAAGATAGGGGTTTTTGGGGGAATGATTTTTCCACAGGAGTGGAGAGGAGTTTTGGTTTTGGAGGGTTTTAGAAAAAACAGCGGGCGGTCAAAGGCGAGAAAATCGTAGCCAATGGAGGAAAAGTCTCCAAGATATATATCTATTTTATTTAGAAGGGGATAGATCAAGGGAAGTTTTGTAAGGACTTGAATTTGGGGGTGGTTTTTAGCAAGGTTGCTGCAATAGTAAGCTTTTGCTGGGCTGTATTCTAAGAGGAGGGGGTGCAGTTTTATGATGAGGTTATAGTGTTTTGGAAGCGTTTTGATAAGGATTTCAAAAAAGCTTGTAAAGGAGGAGGAGTTTTCTTCGTCGTTCCATGTGGGCGCATAGAGGATTGTTTTTTGTTTTTTTGCAAACTTTGAAAATACTTTTCTTTCGATGATTGCATCATAAAAGGATTTGTAGCGTTTGTAGTAGGCAAGGCGGTAATTTCCTGTTTGTACAGCGGTTTTACATTTGTGATGGGCGTTTTTTCCCATGAGACGCTCTTTCATTTGCTCTCCGTAAATGAGGACGCGCTCTTGATACGGCAGGGGATCCATTTCAGGGCAGAGGAGACCTTTATCAGAATTTCCGTGTGGGCAGAAAAAAAAGGGGATTTTTTTTTGTGTTTTTAGATGGATGAGACCTCCTAGTTCTTTGGCTACATTTTTTGAGGAGACAAAGAGGGAGTCATAGTTTTTTGCAAGGTAGTCGATTGTGAAGTTTTTGTTTTTACGAAGGATGGGAGTAATTTTTGGGTAGTATTTTTTTGCGGCTAAGTAAATTTCGTCGCTGTCGGTTATAAGTGGCATATCTAGTGCGCAGCAAAGAGGCCCTAGATGATCTAGGTGATGGATTAGGTTGCCGGTATTTAGGGCCGCGGGCTTAGAGTAGATCAATTTCCTCTTCAAGGTAGGTTTCATAGCAGTCTACGATGGTGTTTTTTAGCCTGTCGAAGGTGAAGTTTTTGGTAAATGTGTACTCGTAGGTGATTTCTCTTATTTCTTGTAAATCTTCTTGAGAATCATTTTCGATGATTTCGTAGAGGTTTTTAAGGTCCATTTTTTCAAGAGTAATTCCGCAGCGATATAAATAGAGGCCTTTGTCGGTTTTACTATCTCGCTTCATTGTGTTAATGAAAAACATCGGCTTATTAAAAAAAAGAAAGTCATAACCGATTGATGACATGTCACCGACGTAAATATCTATGGCGCTTAGAAGGGGATAGATCAATGGAAAGTCTTGGATAAAAAGGATGTTTTCTTCCATTTCGAACTCTAAGATTAATGGCTCTATTTCTTCATGTAACATGTTTGGATGGAGCTTAACGATGAGGTTGTAGTTTTTTGGAAGCGTTTTTGCAAGTATTGGGAGCGCATCAAAAAGGGAGCAGGAATTTTCGCTATCGTTCCAGGTGGGGGCGTATAGAATAGTTTTGTTTTCTTGATTAAGGCGGCGAGTAATCTCGTTTTCGATGAACTGATCATAATAGGGTTTTAGACGAAGGTAATAATTTTTTCGATAGTTCCCAACTTCAATGCATTTGTAGAGATTTTTATAGACATTTTTTTCTTTTAAAAAATCGATCATTTTTGAGCCATAACATAGGGCGATTTTCTCCTCTTTTAAGGCTTCCATAAAGGGGGCAAGATATCCTTTATCGGAGTTTCCATGAGGGCACCAAATGGATAGGAGTTTTTTTCGCGCGAGCTTTTCTGCTAAAAAAAAGATTTGATTGATCATGGCGCGAGGCATAGAGCTGATGACAACATCGCACTCTGCAGTCATTTTCTGTGCGATTTCTATCTCTGAAAATGTAAAGATTACGAGCTCTGGGTAGTATTTAGATCCAAGCTTTTCTATAAAGTCTTCTGTAACAAAAAGAGGAATTCCAAGAAGGATGCAAAGAGGGCCAACATGATCGAGATGATGGAGATTGGATCCGTAGATTAGACCTGCGGCTTTATGTTTATGCATAGTAAAACTTGAATTTTAATCGACTATATTGACTTCTTATATTCAATTTTGTGTTAAAATTGCAGACAAAAGAGAAAAATTGGAGAAAAAGTGATACCAGCGGCTCTAACTGATGATTCTATTCTTTTAAATATTTTTGTTGATACGCTAACGGGGTATGAGACAGAAAAAAATCTGCATGATGCGCATGGCACACTAAGAGCTGTATGTAAACAGTGGGAAAGAGTGGCTAAGGATCATGCAGTACATGCACTTTTTTTTGATACAAAAAGTGTTCTTTCATTAAGAAGACTCCAAAATTTGTCAACGACGTCATTATATTATCAGCCACCTCATTTTAGACGGCTGAGTCGGCAGTGGGAGATGCTTTTTGAAAAGGCCGTGCATAATGGATCCTGGAAAAGCCTTCTTGAATCTGCCCCCAAAAATGTAATATTATCCATACAATTTCAGAAATATTCCTTCGAAAAGGAAGATCTTGAAATTCTTGCACAAAAACTTTTGGATCTAAATAGTGCAACATTTGATGGATGTACATTTAATGTGGGGGAGCTTTCGTCTTTTGTTTCCTCATGCAGTAAGCTTGAAACTCTCGCAGTAAAAAATTTTTTTAACGATGATAGGTTTAGAGCGTTTTGTAACTCTAATTTTGACAGAATAAAACGCCTAGAATTGGGAGAGGGTCAGTATCTTTCTCTATCTAAAGTACTTCCTTTAATAGGGTCTCATTTTGGAAATTTAACAATGCTTAGTCTAGAAAGGATTCTACTCCAGACAGACGTTGATGCCAAAAGTTTAGAGGGATTAAATCTTAGATGTATCGATCTTTTTAATACTCACATCATAGATGACCACATGCAGATTATTACAACTGCTTGCTCGCAAATACAAAGCATGCGTTTAGATAAATGTGCATTACTTACAGACCGAAGTCTTGATTTGATGAAGGATAATTGTTTAGAACTCCATTCGCTATCTATGAGCGGTAACGAGGGCATTACAAATGAGGGAGTAAATCGTTTTCTAACAAGTGGTAAAGAACTTAGTCACCTTGAGCTTTTTGGGTGCTCGGGAATTGGTGATGAAGCGTTTTTGGGCTTTGAGATGCCAACACTTCTTGAGGTTGATCTTGGTAGTACAAGAGTTGTGGAATTATCTTGGTTGCAAAGCTGCATAGCTCTTGAAAAGCTTGCTCTTTTAGGGTCTCGCTTAGTTCTTCCTGATTTGCTTTGCGAGCAGCTGCCGCATTTAAGAAGCCTAAAAAAGCTCGATATTCGATATATGAATGGGATGAATGATGTTGTTTTGAACTCTCTTGGGCCTAATTTAACATCATTTAAAGCAGAAAAAAACTCAGTTTTTTCAAATGATGCTCTTGTTAACTTTGGTAAAAAATGTAGAGGGTTAAAAGAGCTTGAGCTAAGAAACTCTCAAGGGTCAATTTCGAGTGGGCTTCAAGGGATGTTTTCTTATCTTCACGGAATAAAACAGATTAATTTACTCAGTACTGCTGCCGTCGATAGGGACGTATCGCAAGCGATTTCAAAGAGCTGCAGGAATGTAGAGCGTCTAGTGCTTACTGGATGCTTCCAAGTTAGAGATGATACGCTGCTACTTCTTCATGACCTTCCGGCTTTAAAAACTCTTGAGATTGGCAATACAAACGTTTCAAAATTTGGAGTAGAGCAGCTTTTAAGAAGTAACCCAAATATTCAATCTATTTATCTTACAATAGGCAAAGATCAAGCAGACGACCTCTCAAAAAAATTTCCAGATGTTAAGATTGTGAACTATACAGACATTAGATCCAGATAAAAAAGTGTTATATATCTTCAAGCGTTAATAGTTGGGTTTTCGCAGTAGGCTTTTTTTCTTTAGGTAGCATCGCCGCGCCTTTTACTGTTTCTTTGAGTTTTTTATTGCGCACGATCTGTTTTTGAATCTCTTTGTTAAGAGTTAAGACCTGCTCATAAAGAATCTCAAGCTCTACGTCATTGATTTTTTTAAATAGTGTTTCTTGAGTAAGTA
>DAOWHK010000022.1 GCA_030641465.1 Parachlamydiales bacterium
CAGGGACAGAAATGAGGTCTAATCTCTTCAAATGCCTCGTTGAATATTCTGAACAGGCCAGGGGGTTCTATTGGGTGTCTGTCAATTAAGGAGGCTTGTTGATGAGTCCACTCTATTTGATTGTTAAAAATTTCCGTAAGACGCTCAAAAGCAACATAGACTCTCGGTTCGACATTTCCAAGAAGGGCGTAGTTGATCACATCTTCACGTGTGTATTCATATAAAATGGGAGTAAGACTGGTCCTCGCGATTTGCTGAACATAGAATGCTCGTTCTTGAGGATTATCGTAATCTTTAATAGTAACAATATAGTACACTCCTAGACTCGAACTTGTAAGCAGGATGATTGCTACAAACGAGCAAGAGGCGGCTACCGCAAAGAGCGCGGCCGTTGCTGCGATGGAAGATAGTGCGGTAATAGTGAGCCTGTTTTGCATTGTTGGAGTGATGAAGTTGTTTGAATTGTCATAAAAGGGGCATATGCGTTGACCAATTCGTGATTGTATTTCTTGGCAATTGTCTTCTGTGATGTTGAGAGGAGGTAAACTAAATGTGGTCATAAGTAATCCTGCTGTAAAAAACACTGAATTCTATCGGCTATACTAATTTTTTGTAAAGAAAATGCTGCGTGTTTAAAAAAACACTTTTAATTTTTCGAAAAAGGATTTTTTCTTAGGGGAGTTTTGAGGGCCTTCAAGTTTGTTGAATTCTTTGAGAAGGTTTTTCTGCTCTGTGTTGAGTTTTACAGGTGTTTCGATATTAACCTGCACTAGTAGATCGCCTTTTCCATGTCCATGCACGTTTGGAAATCCTGCGTCTTTCACGCGAAGCAGTTTGCCAGATTGTGTGCCTTCAGGAATGGATATGCGGCAAGAACCGTCTAGTGGTGTGGGAATTTCTTTTTTACATCCTAGTGCAGCGTCTGTAAAGCTTAAAGGAAGTTGCAGGATGATATCATCGCCTTCCCGTAGAAATAAGTCGTGATTTTTAACGCGGATGAATACGTAGAGGTCTCCGGATGGCCCACCCCCTTCTCCAGCATCGCCGTAGCCTGACATTTTTAGGCGCATTCCATCGTCCACTCCGGCAGGAATCGGGATTTTTACATTTTGTTTTTGCTTAGAAAATCCGCTTCCACTGCAACTTCCGCATGGATTTGTAATCATCTTTCCTGCGCCGTGACAATGAGGGCAGGTTGTTGTCATACTAAAAAATCCACGAGTTTGATTGACTTGTCCATGGCCTGCACATGTGGAGCAGGTTTTAATGTCGCTTTGTGATTTTGCGCCAGATCCATGACATGTTTTACATTCTACGTTGTTTGCGATCGAGATTTCTTTTTCCACGCCCTTTCCGGCTTCTTCAAAGGAGATCGTTATGGTTGTTTTCTTACTTGCGCCTTGTTGCGCATGTGATCCGCCGCCTCCAAAAAATGAGTCGAAAATCGAATCAGAACCTCCGCCTCGTCCTCCAAACGCTCCCATAAATGTACGCAGAGCTTCATCCATGGAAGAAAATCCGCCAGCTCCAGGTCCACCCATTCCGGCAGCCCCCTTGAGGCCTTCTGCACCATACTGATCGTAAATGCGCCGTTTTTTTTCATCGCCTAAGGCTTCATAAGACTCAGAAACTTGCTTGAATTTTTTCTCAGCTTCTTTGTCGTCTGGATTTTTATCGGGATGGTATTTTATTGCTTTTTTTCGATACGCTTTTTTTATTTCGTCTTGCGTAGCATTGCGTTCAATACCGAGTACTTTGTAGAAGTCAGCCATGGATAGATATTAATGTGTTTTTTTAATTTTATATTTCAGTGCTGCTTTTGATTTAGCACGACTTTTAACGGAAGGTTTGTCGTAAAAACGGTGCGCTTTAGCGGATTTCATAACCCCTTCTTTGTCTAGTTTTTTTTTGAGGGCTCGGAGAGCTTTGTCAATTGATTCTCCTGTTCGTACTTTTACACTCGGCATGGTTATTTTACGTCCTCATAGTTGTGGTTGTTTGTAGAATATATTCATTTTACAGGAGTAAATGTTATTTTTCAACCTATTGTTAATCAACTATCCTAATTTTGGTTAAAGATAAGAAGCTGTTAGGGAGGTTGCGGTTTCGATTTGGCCACTTGAAAATTTTTTTTGCACGAGTTTAACTAAATGGTGGTAAGAGGATTGGTGTGCACATTCTATTGGAGTGCTTGTAAGAAAGGGTTTTTTTGTATAATGGATAGTAGCCCCTGTTTTTTCTCCAGAAATAGCGTAATAGCCTTTTGATTTGGCGTCTCGTTGGATAGTAAAAGGACCGTCATTTGTAGGGACATATCTTTTTAGACTGCAAAATCCAACTATTGGAAGGTGCGCTGCAAAGGCTAGAGTTTTTGCTGTGATGACTCCAATCCGGGTTCCCGTAAATGTGCCAGGTCCAACCGCCACTCCGATATAGTTGAGGTCGGTTAGAGAAATATTTGCTTTAGTAAGAAGGGATTGAATTGCATTTAATAAGTGTTTTGACTGATCTCTTCCCGAGGGAAGTTCAATCTCGTGCCAGGGAGTCTCTCCGTAACAGAGTAGAGCGAAATTATTATCTGAGCTTGTATCAATAATGAGCGAAATCATAGGTGTAATTTACAGGAAAGAGGGGAAAAGTAAAAGAAGAAGGTTTGCTTTTTTTTAAAGAGTTTTGATAAAATATATTGAATCTATTCTTTTTTTTTTAATTCCTATCACTCTATAAAGGATAAAAGCAGAGAAGAAGTGTAGAAACCCCAAGATATCCTATAAATTTACGAGGCTTATGTTTGCAGACGATAATGAAGTTCCGGAAAACGAAGAGGAAAATTTAGCTGACGCTTTGATTGATAGTGATATAGATCAGCTAACGAAAAGATCAAAGGATAAAGATGTAGCTCTTAATCTGCCAGATGAGCTGTATATTTTGCCTTTAACAAGACGTCCCTTTTTCCCTGGTATGGCAGCTCCTCTTGTGATTGAAACAGGACCTTATTATGAGGTTCTTAAAATCGTTGCAAAATCCAAAGATAAAATGATGGGGCTATTTTTAACAAAAGAAGAAGAAGTCGATATCTATAAAATTGGGATCAAAGATCTATGTCAAGTCGGAATTGTTGCAAATATTTTACGTATTGTTCCTTTGGACCAAGGGGGCGCTCAAGTTGTGCTCAATATGGAAAAAAGGGTGAAGATCAAGAAAAAGGTCAAATCAAAGCATCTTCGAGCTGAAGTTGAGTATCATGAGGATTTTGTTGGTTCTGATCAATCCAAGGTGATCAAAGCTTATTCTATTAGTATTATTACAACGATTAAAGAGCTTTTGAAACTCAATCCTCTTTTTAAAGAGGAATTGCAGATTTTTCTTGGTCATTCAGATTTTACCGAGCCTGGTAAACTTGCAGATTTTGCTGTTGCTTTAACGACTGCCGGGAGACAAGAACTTCAGGATATTTTGGAAACGTTTGATGTGCAAAGTCGGATTGATAAAACTTTGATTTTGTTAAAAAAAGAACTCGATCTTAGCAAGCTACAAAGTAGTATTAATCAGAAAATTGAAGCGACGATTTCTCATACGCAGCGTGAATTTTTTCTAAGAGAGCAGCTTAAGGCTATAAAGAAAGAACTGGGGCTTGAAAAAGATGATAAAACTTGTGATGTAGAAAAATTTCAAGAAAGATTAAAAGGCAAAATAGTTCCAGAAGATATAAAGAAGGTGATTGATGAGGAGCTCGAAAAACTAGGCGTTTTAGAGATGCAATCTGCAGAATATGCTGTGTGTCGTAATTATCTTGATTGGTTAACAGTCGTTCCTTGGGGCGTTTATTCCGAAGAATCTCATCAGTTAAGTCAAGCGGAAAAAATTCTTGATCAAGATCATTATGGTCTTAAAGATATCAAAGAGCGCATTTTGGAATTTATTGGTGTCGGCAAACTCTCAGGTGGTGTTAAGGGGAGTATTATTTGTTTAGTTGGGCCTCCTGGAGTTGGAAAAACAAGTATTGGTAAAAGTATTGCTCGGGCTCTTAACCGTAAATTTTATAGATTTTCTGTAGGCGGCATGCGTGATGAGGCTGAAATCAAAGGACATCGCCGCACTTATATTGGTGCGATGCCAGGGAAAATGATTCAAGCGTTAAAAACTGCGCAAACGATGAATCCTGTGATTATGCTCGACGAGGTAGATAAAATGGGAGCGAGCTATCAAGGAGATCCCGCATCTGCGCTTCTCGAGGTATTAGATCCTGAGCAAAATAAAGATTTTTTAGATCATTATTTGGATGTAAGGTGTGATCTTTCGAATGTTCTTTTTATTGTCACAGCAAATCTTGCTGATACGATTCCAGGACCTCTTTTAGATCGCATGGATGTTTTAAGGCTTTCTGGTTATATTCAAGAGGAAAAAATTCCTATTGCAACGAAGTATTTAATTCCAAGGCATCGAAAAGAGATGGGGCTAAAAGCTTCTCAGATTTCGTTTACTTCCAAAGGCCTTGGGAAAATTATCAATGGGTACGCAAGAGAGGCCGGCGTTCGCGCTTTAG
>DAOWHK010000129.1 GCA_030641465.1 Parachlamydiales bacterium
AGTTGTACTAACTGGAGCGGCGCTCCATCTTCTTGGGCCCGATTACTTTTTTACAACGGATCTTGTTTACGAAGGAAACATTGATTCTCAAGGTGTTTTAGATGGGAATATCAGACTCATTGGCGGAGGCGATCCCACCTTTGGGTCCCCAAACTTTCCTGGAGTGAAATCTTGGAATAAACTTCAAACAGAGTATGCAAAAATTATTAAAGAGGCCGGAATAACAAAAGTTAATGGTTGGGTTATCGGTGATGGAAACTCTTTTGAAAGTCAGCTCGCGCCGAGCTCATGGCTCTTTGAAGATCTTGGAAATTATTATGGAGCAGGAGCATCGGGACTCTCTTTTCATGAAAACATGTATGAGTTAATCCTAAAACCTGGAAATGAAGTCGGAAAAAGCGCCAAAATTCTCTCTAAAAAGCCTGATTTATCCTATATGGAATTTGATAATCAGCTCCTAACAGGGCCTAGAAACTCTGGTGATAATGCCTATATCTATGGCAGTGAATATCAAACAAACGTTGTTTTGCGAGGAACAATTCCACTAGGCGTTGATCCATTTACCATCCGTGGCGCCATTTTAGATCCACCATTTGCCGCAGCTTATCTTCTTTGTCAAGAATTAGAAACTCTTGGAGTGTCGGTGCAAAAGGGGCCTGTAAGTGCTAAGAGAAGTGCAAAGGCAGCGTTATCTCAAACATTACTTAGTCGTGCAATTTCTCCAAATATAAAAGAGATAGTGCACGCAATTAATAAGAGGAGTCAAAATCTTTATGCCGAACATTTATTAAAGGCAATTGGTAGCGGTAAGGAAAGCGTAGGACTTTCTAAAGTCCAAAATTATTGGAAGAATCAAGGAATAGATCTAGAAGGGTTTGCCATGTTTGATGGAAGTGGCAATTCCAGAAAAGACCTTCTCACAGCTTCTCAAATAGTAAAAATATTAGAGAGCTTATCGAAAAGTCAGCATTTTGCATGTTTTTATGATTCATTGCCGATTGGAGGAAAAGATGGTAAACTTGCTTCCCTCTTGAAAGAATTTTCCAATGCAAGTCAAATTCGCGCTAAAACAGGCTTCATGTCCCAAATAAAATCTTATGCGGGGTATGCAAGAAATAAAGATGGCGATCTTCTCGCATTTGCCCTCATGACAAATCATTGTACAAAGAATTTTGCGAAAAGAAATCAAAAGCTTGAGATGATCCTACAACATTTATTAGATTTGGAATGATTTTTAAAGTTATTATTGGAGCGTGTCTCATGGTAAATTTGTCTGCAGCTGCAATCCGGCCAGAAAGCCTTGTTCCTGGCGATACGATTTGTCTTGTAGCTCCTTCTTCTCCTTTCAAAAGTGATATCGTTTACGAGGCTAAAAAACAATTAATAGCAAAAGGTTTCAATGTAAAACTTGCCTCTAATCTTTTTCAAAAAAAAGGGTATTTAGCAGGAGATGACAAAGAGCGCGCTCAAGCACTGATGGAGGCATTTTTAGATCCTGAAGTAAAAGCTCTTTGGTGCGTAAGAGGTGGATATGGATCGATGCGCATACTGGATCTACTAGACTATGATCTTATCCGAGAAAATCCAAAAATTGTGATTGGGATGAGTGATATTACGGCACTTCATGTGGCTCTTTTGCAAAATGCAAATCTTGTAACTTTCTTAGGTCCTGGAGCAAAAGCCATTTGTGTGGAAGGGGATTCTTATGGAGAAGAAATTTTATGGAACATTCTTACAAATAATTTCCCCATAAATTTGCCATACGCTACTCCAAAACATTTTTCTTCTGAGGCGATTGTTTCTGGAAGGTGCCAAGGAACGCTTGTTGGTGGAAATTTAGCGGTGATCTGCTCACTTATTGGAACACCTTGGCAGATAAAGACAGAAGGTAAAATTTTACTTCTTGAAGAAGTGAATGAAGATCTCTATCGACTGGACCGCATGCTTTTTCAACTTAAAAATGCAGGACTCTTAGATGGTATTGCAGGTCTTGTTCTTGCAAGTTTTGAAAACTGCGCAAAAGAAGAAGAGGATTTAAAGGATCTTTTTAGAGAATATTTTCATGATGCCCTC
>DAOWHK010000196.1 GCA_030641465.1 Parachlamydiales bacterium
GGTCAAGGGTGGGCTATTGCGAAAAATCTTTTGGAAATGGCTAATCTGCAGACGCCAATTATTACAGTCTTGATAGGAGAGGGCTGCTCTGGAGGAGCGCTTGGCGTTGGAATTGGTGATGTCTTAGCTATGCTCGAGCACTCCTATTACTCCGTAATTTCTCCAGAAGGGTGTGCATCGATTCTGTGGAGAGATGCTACCAAAAATGCGATTGCTGCAAAAGCATTGAAGATGCAGTCGGAAGATTTACTAGAAAATCAGGTTGTTGATGTTGTAATCAAAGAACCACCAGGTGGTGCGCATCATGACCCTGAATTTGTCTATCCACAAGTGAAAGAGTTCATTCTAGAGAAGTGGAATGAGTTAAAATCTGTGCCGAAAGAGGAACTTGTGGAAACTCGATATCAAAAGTTTCGAAAGCTTGGTGCGTATTCGGTTGAAGGTAAATAATGACTTTAGGTAAAATCATCCTTTTTGACTGATGATTAACCATGAAACTATTATTGTCTGCAGCGCTTCGAGTTCGCAAAAATCTCACGCTCCTTTTTTTTACCTTTACTGCGCTTATTTGTTTGACAGTTGCAAACCAAATGGAGATGTTTACGTTTGGTGTGATGGCAAACTCAGGCGCGGATTTTTTCCATCTTTTTGATTCTGAAAGTAATTCTCATTCAGGATCTGTCTCCAAAGAAACACTAGAAAAAACATGGAAAAAAATTGATAAGGGAAATACTGGTGTCATTACGACAGAAGATGCAGCCGAATACCTAAGTCAAAGTAAGTCAAGCAATCCGCTAAACCGGGTCATTAATAAAATCAAAAAAAAATTCAATATCAATCACAACAATTTTGAAGCTTTTATCCTTTTGCTTCTTACTGTTGCGTTATTTAAAGCTGTTTTTTTATTTATTAGTCGATTTACAACGCAGATTTTATCTGTGAGGATTAGTCGCGATTTAAGGCAGCAGTATTTTGAGCATATTCAAAAACAACCCATGAGCTTTTATCAAAAATACAACATCGGCTCCCTGTCATCTCGTGTTGTTGGGGATGCAGGTCAAATTGCTACCTCGTTAAACTCCTTTATCACAAACTATCTACATGCTCCGTTTACGATTTTTTCCACTCTGTTTATGTGCTTTTTCATGTCCTGGCAACTCTCTCTTGTGATTTTTATTGGGCTTCCATTGATTGTGTTTCCAGTAGTGTTTTTAACGCGCCGAGTAAAAAAAATTACAAGGCAATTGCAAAAAAATCAAGAAGCATTCTCCTCAGTACTCATTGATTTTTTAGCTGGTATTCAAACAGTAAAAGTCTTCGCGATGGAAGCGTTTTCTTTCAAAAAGTATAAACAGCAAAACGATAGAATGGCGCATCTCGAAACAAAAACGGCCAAGTATGATTTGCTAACGCGTCCGGTGCTGCATACAATTACAACAATGTGTCTTGCTGTTGTGGCTCTTTTTGGTTTGTATGTGCTAAAAATGTCTCTTGCTGAACTGATCGTGTTTTGTGGCTTGCTGCATCTGTTTTATGAGCCTGTAAAGAAATTTGCAGATGAAAATGCAAACATTCAAAAAGGGGTTGTTGCAGCAGAAAGACTCTATGAAGTTTTGGATCAAAAACCTTTGATCGAAGATAAAGATCAGTGCATTACACTTAGCTCATTTGAGAAAAAAATTGAATTTGATAGGATTTGGTTTCGTTATGAGAAAGAGTGGGTATTAAAAGACGTAAGTTTTAGTGTAAACAAAGGGGAAACAGTCGCAATTATTGGAGCTACCGGCGCTGGAAAATCTACGATTGTCCAACTTCTTCCAAGGCTTTATGAAGTACAAAAGGGAGAGATTCGCATAGATGGCGTGCCAATTAACGATTTTTCTCAAAGGTCTCTTCGTGATCATATAGGATTTGTTCCGCAAAAACCCTTTCTCTTTGAAGATACAATCGGTGCAAATATTGCCTTTGGCCGTGATTTTACAACTGAGCAAATTCAAACAGCTGCAAAAAGAGCGCATGCAGCAGAGTTTATTGAAAACTTGCCGGAGCAATATGACTTTATGCTCTCTGAAATGGGAAAAAATTTTTCTGGAGGGCAGCAGCAGCGACTCGCGATTGCAAGAGCTCTTGTAAAAGACGCGCCGATTCTCGTTCTAGATGAGGCTACATCATCGCTTGATGCTGTATCTGAGCATCGGATCAAAATGGCAATTACCGAGCTCCGTGGAAAAGTTACGCAAATTATTATTGCGCATCGACTCTCCACTATTGAACATGCAGATAAAATCATCTTTTTAGAGCATGGAGAAAAAACAGCAGAAGGCACAAAAGATGAGCTCTTAGAGTCCTGCAAAGAGTTTAGGCTTATGTGGGATACACAGTTTAATCTGATAAAAAAGAAATCAATACCCGATCTAGTTCCTACGAAGTGAGAAGATTGTGTTTAATAAAACTCTCTTTTAACTCTTTATTTTCTGCTTTGTCGAGTGCGCCATTATCAAGTAGCCAACTTACGTAATTTTTTGGAACATCGCATAGAGGTTTTCCTTTATGTTTTCCAAATGGCATGTGCCGAAGTACTGTTTTTTTGCTCAGGAGTTCAATAATTGTCTCCATTGATAAATCATCGATGAGATTCTGAAACACTTTATAGAGAATCATTACATCATCAAGGGCTCTATGGGCATTGTTCGCATCTATTCCAAACATTTCTCGAAGATGCTGCAGGGAATGCCTTGGAAGGTCTGGGCGATATTTTCGTGCCCATTTTAAACTATCAATATAGATCCAGTCAGGTTTTTCAATTTCCGATCGTTTATATTCATGTTCTAAAAAATGTTTATCAAATGCATCATTGTTGTGCGCGATGAGTACAACATCTCCTGAGCAAAATTCCGTAAATTCAAGTCCTACTTCCTTAAAAGTTGGAGCTGATTCAACCATATCATCTGTAATATTATGAATCGCTGTGGATGCTGGTGGAATGGGCATTCCAGGATTCACAAACTGGCAAAAAGTTTTATTTTGCACGGGATCAAATGCTGCGATTTCGATGATTCTATCTCGCTCTGCTTTCACACCCGTTGTTTCTGTGTCATAATAAATGGGTCTTTTTGCCATGAAAATCATCCTTTATGTAAAAAAGTGTATTTTAATGTGTATATTTGTCAAAATCAATCTTTTTTCTAACAATGAGTGGTATCCTATGAAAAAAATGATTCTTTTTGCTCTTACCTGTATTGCTATCTCGGGGAATCTTTTTGCAAAAGATAAATGGGAAAATAGTTGCAAAGCCTATTTTGCAGAAGGGGAGTCCCTTACTCAAAATTTTGTAGAGCTTATTGAAAGTGAAAAGTCCATGATTCAAATGGCCGTTAGTAAACTTACAAATCGCAGCATTATTAATGCTCTTGTTTCTGCAAAGAAAAAAGGGGTCCGTGTTGAAGTAATTGTTGATAAACTGTCTAAAAGAAATACTAAGCCAATTGAAGAACTTTCCAATGCAAAGATCCCCGTGTATGTTTATTCGCAAAAAAATGAAAAAGACAAGACCCATATGCGAAATCAATTTTGTTTGTTTACGAAAAATACGAATGAGGAAAAATTGCTTTGGTCTGGAACATTTGGCTTCACTTATCAATCCAGACAAGAAAGTCGAGAGAATGTCCTTTTACTCTCCATTGAAGATGTGGTAAAAAAATATGAAAATGAATTTGAAACGCTTAAAAGCTCCTATTGCACGTTATTTGATAAGGTGCAGCATCCTTAGCGGAATTCTAGCAACTTCCGGGTGTTTTCAAGTTTCAAGCGCTATAGAGCCCCCTTGTGATTTGCCAAAAACAGAAGAATCTTGTGGTAGTTGATTTTATCAAGGTTTTTGGTTAAATTAAGGATTAGGCTAAAACCCCTTTTTTAGAACGTCTGCAAAGATTTAATTTTATTGCGTTTATGGATAGAAATAGAAAAATAGAACATGATTTTTTTTCAAGTGATGCCAAAGTGCTCCTCAAAAGTTTAGGAAAAGAAAAGCTTGTTGAAACGCTTAGGAAAATGCTGCTCATTCGCAATTTTGAGATCCGCTCAGAATCTGCTTATCAGCATGGGAAAATTGGCGGTTTTTTTCACGCTTATATGGGACAAGAAGCAATCCAAACAGCGGCCGTCGATGTGATGGGGATAAAAAATTGGTGGGTGACAACCTACAGGTGTCATGCCTTAGCGCTTCTTATGGGATGCACTCCAAATGAACTTATGGCTGAGCTATATGGAAAATCTACTGGAAATGTATTTGGTCGCGGGGGATCTATGCATTTTTATTCAGAGCGAATGCTCGGAGGCTTTGGAATTGTTGGAGGGCATGTGCCGATCGCAACGGGCGCAGCGTTTACAGCAAAGTATTTAAAGACAGAAGAGGTCGCCGTCTGTTTTATGGGAGATGGAGCCATAGCTCAAGGCGCATTTCACGAATCACTTAATATCGCAGCTCTATGGGACTTGCCATGTATTTATGTAGTAGAGAACAATCACTGGGGCATGGGTACTGGGATTAATCGCGCCATCGCCTTTCAACCTATTGCAGAAAAAGTTTCTGAGAATTTTAATATTGAAGGTTATACTTTTGACGGGATGGATTACTTTAATTGCTACGCAGGATTTAAAGAAGTTTATGAGAAAGTCAAAAAAGACAAAAAACCTGTGATTATTGAAGCGGTTACAGAGCGTTTTCGAGGGCATTCTATTTCAGATCCGGCCCTTTATCGTTCGAAAGAGGCATTA
>DAOWHK010000039.1 GCA_030641465.1 Parachlamydiales bacterium
AATCCCCTCACCAACTCTTGCTATAACCGTATCTTCTGTTGCACCACCAACTAACTGCTCAATATTTGTGCGAACGGTAACTCTTGCTCTACAAAGAAGCTGCACACCATCTTTTGAGACTGCAGTAATGTACTTCGTTGGATCAGAACTTGGACAGTCGATCACTTTAGGATTCACAGAAGTACGTACAGCATCTAAAATATCACGTCCTGCAAGGTCGATGGCTGTTGCTTGACGCCAATCAAGTTTAATATTTGCTTTATCAGCTGCAATCATCGCTCTTACAACTTCAAGAACGCGTCCACCGGCTAAGTAATGAGTTTCTAGGTCCGCAACCGATACATTTTTCAGTCCAGCTTTAAAAGAGTTAATGCGCGCATTTACAATGATGCGTGGTGGAATTTTTCGAAGGCTCATTCCAATAATATTAAATAGAGCAATAGGCGTTCCCGAGACAAATGCTTGAAACCAAAGAGAGATATATCTTCCTGCAACTGCTAGAAAAATCACACCAAGAATCGCAACAATAAAGATGAGAAAGTAGATGCCAGATGAAAGGCCAATGTCTGCTAGAATATTCATGTTTTTTCCTGTTTTTTTAATGATTTTACAATAAAGCGCGCGCCTTCTCCACGCACAATTTCAATGGGTGTCTCTTTTTCAATAAAGCGACCAAGAGAGACTGCTTGATAGTGTTTTCCATCAATTTGAATATGTCCTGAGGGCTTAAGGCTCGAGGTTGCTATTCCTTGCTTTCCAATAAGGTCTTCATCAAATGAGGATGCCCGAAAGCCTTCTTGATCCTGATTTAAATAAAGGGTGTTTTTAGATTTTGAAGATTGGATTCTATGAAGAGCTAATCGAATTGTTATCGTAAGTAAAGCTGCTGCAATAATTACATAGGCAAAAATCCAAATAGGTCCAATGTCTGTAGATGCAAATATGACAAAACCAGAGATCATAAGAAGCCCCCCGATTCCTCCAACGATTCCTCCTGGAAGATAAAATTCTGCAAAAATTAAGAGTAGTCCAGCTATTGCAAAAATAATCGACAATCCAATCATGATTTTCCCCTAGTAACTATCACCTTATTTCCATCAATTGCAGTTACAATAATCGCTGCTCCTTTTTCCATAAATTTCCCATCCGCTGTTGCGCTGTAGAGATTGCCTTCCACTAAAATTTTTCCGAAGGGCCTGAGCTCTGTAAAGGTAACTCCAGCGCTTCCAATTTTGGGAAACTCTGTAGGACCTGCAATATACCCATCTTTTGATTCCTGCTCTCCTGTTAAAACAATTTTTGCATACCGATAAAACTTCGGCGTGACATATCTCGCAAGCACCAAAATCACCACCATAGAGAGGATAATCGCAAGAGAAAAGTATACACCTCTTTCTAAAATTGCCTCCGACCCGATTTGCAAAGAATCAAGATGAAAAAGATCGATCCCCGGGAGCATTAGAACAAAAGTCCCGATTAGTATCAAGCAAATTCCAATAATGCCTGTTACTCCAAATCCAGGAATGATAAAGAGTTCTATTAAAAGAAGAATAATTCCACATACTAGAATAATCAGCTCTAAAATATTAATCGCATAAATTGCAAAACTATTTAAGAGTACAAGTGAGAGGCAACAAAGGGCAATCGATCCTGCGATGCCAAATCCTGCGGAATTTATTTCAATATAAAAACCGATCATCATTCCCATCACAAGTAAAGAGGCAATCATTGGGTGAGATAATATGGAAAAAAATTGCACTTTCCAATCTGTATAAGTAATGACGGTTGCATAAGGAATACTGTCAAAAAACGGAGCCTTAGCAAGTGAGAGTTGCTCAAAAGAAAAGCTACTTGTTATCGACTCCTTTGCATGTGTTTTAAGCAGTATATCTGAAATGCCATAATCTACTATTTCCTTCGATGTAAGAGTTAAAAGTTTTCCAGCCTTTGATATCACCTGGTCAGATTGCTTGATTTCTCCTTCATTTGAAAGTTCAAGAATTGACTCCCCTCTTTTTACGATGACAAGATCTTTATCAACCATTGCCTTTGCAATCAATGGATCGCGATTATAATAACTTGCAAGGCTTGCCATTTGCGCAGAAAGCGCAGAGGTCATTTTTTCTGAAGCTGATTCCATCTTCCCATCACTTCCCATAAGAACGGGCTCGGCAGCTCCCATAATAGAAGATTTATTCGTCCCTATAAATCTACAAGAGTATGCAAGCATGGCTCCTGCAGATATTGCCCAATTATCAATCACAGCCACAACGGGAATATGATCTTTTAAATCGACCTCATGCAAAAGGTCTGTAATTTTTGTGGCAGCAAGTACTTCTCCACCTGGCGTATCTAGATGCAAGATGATAAAGCGTACGCCTTTCTTTTTAAAATCTTCGATCGCAAATTTCATTTGAATATAGGTGGAAAGATCAATTGAGCGATCTTTTTCCACATGCAAGTATCCGATGAGATTTTCTTCCGTCTCGGAAAATTTTATATGCGAAGAGATGTCCTCAGAGAAAATTGTCCCAAAAGCCAAACAAAAAAAACAAATAAGTTTAATAAGCTTCACAGGCACTCTTTACTAAAGTTTTTTCTCTTTGGAAATGAAGGTCAATAAAATGCAAAATAGCATCTCTTGTAAATTCTAAATGCTCTTTTGTATGAACACTAGAAACAAAAGATGTTTCATAGGGAGAGGGTGAGAGATAAATCCCTTGGTCAAAAAGCGTCTTAAAAAATGTTTTAAATGTCAAAGTATCAAGCAGCTCCAGATCTTCAAAACAGGTCACATCATTAACGCCCCAAAAAATGGAAAACATCGATCCAACCTGGCAAAGCACTGCGTTTTTCCCATCAAGTGCTTTTTGAACAGGTTTAGTAATAATATCTGTTTTTTCCTTGAGATCATTATAAAAACCTTTTTTTGCCACTTCCTTAAGCGTTGCAAGGCCTGCCCTCATAGCTACTGGATTTCCTGAAAGCGTTCCCGCTTGATAGACGTCGCCAAGAGGTGCAAGCTTATCCATAATTTCTGCAAGGCCGCCAACTGCAGCTGCGGGGAACCCTCCTCCAATAATTTTTCCAAAGCATGTTAGATCGGGCTGAATATTATAAATCCCTTGCGCGCCACCAAGACCTACCCGAAACCCTGTAATCACTTCATCAAAAATTAATAGTGATCCATTTCTCTCCGTTTCTTCTCTAAGCGTTTTTAAAAACGCCGAGTTTGCAGGAATAAGTCCCATATTGCCAGCAATTGGCTCGACAATGACTGCTGCAATCAAATGGGCATAAAAGGGATCCCTCATAATTTTTTCAATAAGATGTGGATTGTTAAAGGGAAGGGAAATGGTATTTTTTACAGCATCTACTAAGACCCCACTTGAGGCAGATTCTTGGTTAAAATCAATGACAGAAGAGCCCGATTTAACGAGAAAAGGATCTGCATGACCATGATAATTTCCATTAAATTTTATGATCAGCGGCCTTTTTGTGAATCCCCGAGCAAGCCGAATCGCTGTCATGGTGGCTTCTGTGCCAGATGACGTAAACCGAAGTTTTTCCACAGATGGAACTTTTGAAATGATAAACTCCGCAATTTCCTGTTCAATGCTTGTAGAGATCCCAAAAGAGCTGCCCTTTTTGATCTGAGAGGTCGCAGCATCCACAATTTTTGGATGCGCATGACCAAGCGGCAAAGATCCAAAGCCGCAGCAGTAGTCAATATAAGCATTTCCATCCACATCAAACACTTGATCTCCTTGACCTCTATCAACGATCAAGGGAACCATATCGAGTCCTTTAAAGGCACGTGCCGGTGAGTTTACACCCCCTGGAATCGCAGAGCACGAATTTTTAAAAATTTTTTGTGTCTTTTCTCTATTTTTCAAAGCAACCTCCAAGCTTCCTTAGAACAGTTGTAATCTATACAACATTTTTTGCGTAAAATTTTTTTTCCTGCTTTTTCAAGGAAGAAGCGTATAATGTTTTTTTTATTCGCATTGCTCATTGAAATAAAACGGGAAATTGGTATACATTTGACATTGGAGATCTACAAAATATTCATAAAAGAGGTGAATGATGAGTCATGCTATTTCTGCTGTGCAGCCCCAGCTAGAAGCGCAAATTGCAGAAGGTCCAACGAAGTATTCTCACGGATACAACCTCGGTCCTTTTGCAGTACAACTACAATCGATTTATGATGACCACCACAATAATATTGTAGTTGGCATGACGCGCAAAGCTCAGCAAAGCAATGAAGATTTATCCCTTCTTACAGATGTATTAACGCGCCTTTATACTGAATTAAAAAATAACCCAGATGATGTAATTGACTTAACAGATCTGCAGCCAGCAATTGACCTGCTTCGAGATATTTACTCTGAGATCGCTGAGGCAAATCAGGAAGAATTTCGCTATTACGACTCCAACTGCCCCTTTCCAGAGAATATTGAAGATCTAAGAAGTGACGATGTCCGTGAAATTGCACAAAAACTAGAGTCTCTTCGCACAAGAATGCAAGGAGAATTGCCGCAGCTTATGACAAGAATGCAAGAAGCCGGGCAGCTACTTCTTGCGATCGTCGAGATCCTTCGCGAGCTTACAAAATCCATCGTAGAAGAGACCAAGCATACGACAAACAACATGTCGAGAGGATAATGTACCAAAAGCAATTAGATAACGCTCTTTCCATTGCAGCAAAACAAGTGATTCAAGATGAGCCGCTTGAGCAAAAAAATTTTTCATCAGCTGATGCAAAAGCTCTTTACTCGCTTGCTTATCGACTCTATGACATCGGAGATTACAAGCAGTCAAAGAAAATTTTTAAAGAGCTTGTCGTCTCGAAACCTCTTGAGCAAAAGCATTGGTTTGGACTTGCCTCTATTTTGCAATTAGAAAACACTTATCATGAAGCCCTAGTTTCGTGGAGCATGGCAGCCCTTTTAAACGATCTGGATCCTCAACCTCATTTTCATGCAGCGGAATGTTTACTATCTCTTGAGCAAATAGACGAAGCTTTTAAAGCATTAAGTATGGCAAAAGTGCGAGCTAAAAACCACTTAGACATTCTAGAGAAAATCGAACTTCTAGAAAGTTCTTGGAATAATAAATGCGAGGCCCCAAATGTCAACAGTTGATAACACTCACCTCACAATTCGGGGCACAAGTTTTATTGAAGGTGCAGATTTTGCGCAAGAAAACAGCCGGCGAAACAATCACCTTAGCGATGAAACTTCTTCTGCAAATATCAGGCAAGCACGTGAGGCTTCCCCCTTTCAACGGCCGCAACTTCCCAAGTCTTTTCAAAGCGCTCTTATTCACTTAGTCGACGGCATCGAACAGACAAAATCCCGATCCTATGAGCTTGGAAAAACCCGTTTAGAGCTAAACGCAAAAGATCAGCAAGAGATCCAAGAAAAACGGATTGCCAATTTGCAAGCAACGGCCTTAAAAGCGCAAAGCATCGGAAACTGGTCCTTTTTGCAACAAATCGCATCCACTCTTTTTGGCGCAGCATCTGTTGTGACTGGAATGGCTTTGATTTCTACAGGAAATGCTTGGGTTGGTGGTATGATGCTCGGCGCTGGAGTTACTTCTACATCAAGTCTTATTCTTAGTGAAATGGGAGTTGACAGCAGAATCACAGGCGCTTTGGCACTATCGAGCGCTGCAATGAGCCTTCTTTGTGGAGGCTTAAATTTTGATCAACTTGCTAACCATTTGCCAGCACTTGTCACATCAATTATGAGTGGCGCTTTTAATATTGCAAATGGCGTTGCGCTATTTGGAAAGCAATATACAGAATCTGAGTTAACACTGCTAAAAGCGGAGAAACAAGACTTTTCAATGCTTCTTGCTAAAGCTCATAAAGATTCTGAAGAAATACAAGAAGATGTAAAACGCGCATCAAAACAGCTAACCTTTGCAAAAGAGGCAGCAAATTTATTAAATGATGAAAACCGTGAGATAATAAAAATACTCTCCACAGTTGCTTAAAATACGAGGAATTTAATGGTCGAAGCTATAGCTATACAAGAATTAACAGTCACCCAAAGAGGAACAAGCGATGCGCTTGCAGCCCTTACCCCAATGGATACAAAGGTCGATGATTTTGCACTTCCGCAAATCCCAGAACACGGCGCCTATCTAGCCGAGAATGCTCGCCTTCCACGTGGAAAAGTGCATGCACCAAAAAGTGCAATTATTGCCGCACGCGAATTTTGCGACGCTGTTTCTAAATGCCAGCAGTCTTTGCAAGGATTTGAACATCAATCCTATCAGAGATTACTAAAAGAGTGGGAAGAGTCAGGACAAGAAATTAGCGACACTTATCGAAATCAAGCATGGTTCCAAGCCGGGTTTGCTCTTATCTCCGCTGTTTGTATTTTCACTCCGATTCTTATCAATGAGCAAAATTTACCAGACTTGCCTTTTGCAGACCTAGCTTATCAAAATATTGATGCTGGAACGGACGAGGGAGCTCGACTACAAGCAACAATGCTTAATGCAGCCGTTCAAGCATATAAATCCATGATTCAATCCGCCGGAAGCTCAGTCATTCCAGGCCTTGGTAAGGCATGGGACACATCCTACCAAAGCAAACTAAATCTGCTAACGCAAGTAAATGCTCACTCAAGAGATCAAAAAGAGCAAGCGAGCCAAGCGGAAAGACAAACTGAAAGGCTGATTATTGAGCTTCAGCAAACGTTGACGCAGATCATGCGAGAGGCAAGGCAAGCAAGCGCTCAGAGATAATTCCTCTTTGACAATTGACCTTAATAGGCCCATTTCCCTATGATGCAAATTTTTAATTGTATGTTTGGGATATGGGTTTTTTATTTAGTAAGCTACACTTCCTTGTTAATATTGGTGAATACGTTGCAATGATTGTCAACGTTTGCATCGCAACCATTCGAAAACCCCCTAGCTGGGCGCTTATTCGTGAGCAGCTCTATAATATTGGAGTGCTCTCCCTTCCCGTTGTGGCAATGACCGGATTTTCCACAGGTCTTGTGCTTGCTGCGCAATCTTTTTTTCAGTTAAGCGATAAAGG
Organism: Parachlamydiales bacterium; assembly: GCA_030641465.1. GTDB lineage: Bacteria > Chlamydiota > Chlamydiia > Chlamydiales > Simkaniaceae > DAOWHK01. Next base: position 7,061 of record DAOWHK010000039.1, read on the forward strand.
CCTTGCTGGAGCCACCGGTCTTATGGTTGGAAAAGCTATGATAACAGAGCTTGGACCCGTTTTAACAGCTTTTATGGTCACAGGAAGGGTCGGAGCTGCGATGTGCGCAGAACTTGGAACAATGCGCGTTACAGAGCAAATTGATGCCCTTCAAACAATGGCAATCGATCCAGATCGATATTTAATTGCTCCAAGATTTATTGCTGGCATGCTCATGATGCCCCTTCTTACGATTTTTAGTATTTTTATGGGAATTTTTGGTGGATATCTCATTTCCATCTACTTTTTCAAAATGGCACCGACCAATTATTTTGATCCGATGCCTCTTTACATTACGCAATTTGATCTTGTCACAGGAATTGTCAAATCGCTAATTTTCGGAATGTTTATCATCACTATTTCTTGCTACAAAGGAATGATCACAAGTGGCGGCGCAGAAGGCGTTGGACGGTCTACAACAACAAGCGTTGTGATCTGCTACACCTGTATTCTCTTTTCCAACTTCTTTATTACTCTTGGACTCAATCTCATTCACGCGGAAATCGATAGGTGGCTAGCATGATAAAAATTCGCGATTTATGGAAAAAATATGGAGAAATTCAAGTTCTTGCAGGCCTCGATCTAGATATTGAAAAAGGAGAGACGCTTGTCATACTTGGAAGATCAGGCGTTGGAAAAAGCGTTCTTCTAAAACATATTATTGGCATTACAAAGGCAGAAAAAGGAACCATTGATGTTGACGATAAGCGCGTGTCCGAACTAAATGGGGAAAAGCTCTACGCAGCAACAAAACATATG
>DAOWHK010000200.1 GCA_030641465.1 Parachlamydiales bacterium
CTTTGGGAAATCCTTTTTTGGAGGAAAATGTGCAGCTCCCGTATTTAAAAATATCATGGAAAGATCACTCAAATTTTTAGGGATTGAGCCAGATGATCCGTATGGATATCCCAAAGGCGATCCACGAGCAAACGAAGAGCTTGCAGATTATTCCCAAGAGATCAAAGATCTAAAAAAACAGTTTCATGAGTGGAATTAATGCCCATCTACTCCAATAGAGTGAAATTTTAGGGGAACTAATTAAAAATTTTTTTTCTTAACTAGTCATAGCAATTCGTGAAACAACATGAGGTGTATTATGAGAATATCGAGGAATTACAACTACAGTATTATTGTTTTTTAAAACGAGCCAAGTTTCTAGGGAAATGCGTGGATAGGCTTGGAAAAGCTGTTGAATGAATAGAGGATCGTTCCCCCTAATAGTTTTGATATACTTTGGATACAAATTCTTTGTTAATTGAGTGTCTTTGTTGATGAGCTGTAGTTGTTCCAATGTTTGCTTTTTAATAATTTTTTTCCAGTTCTTGCAGACTCTAGCAAGGCGCGGATCGCCGACGCGAGGTAATATATGACTTTCAATTACTTCTATAGGAATTGTATTAAAATTAACTGCTGCCATGAGAACTGCCTTATTTTGTGAGTGAAGTAAGTACTATAGCATTTTTTTTGTTTAATAAAAGGGGTGATTTTTTTTATTATAACTTCAGAGATTTCTATTCACAAAATCCTTGAAGAATTACTGATTAACTACGAGATTTTAGCTTTAGAGGCATTTTGTAGGCAGTAAGTTACTTGCTTATAGTTAGGGTTTTGCGAAGACGGAACTTTTTTTCAAAGGACGCTGAAGGTAAAAGAGGAAATTGTTTAGTGCTTTCTTGAGGACTTAGTCTAGAAGTTAAGCGAGGAAAAAATCCAAAAGAAGAGTCGTATTATGCGTCATTAGTTTTGCTTGGCTTTTACTCTTCTTGTTTACATACTGTTGTGTTGTTTGAACTGTATGTGAGACTATTTTGCTAATAAAAAAGCTTTTTCAGGGAATTGAGTAGAGTTTTCTAAGGGAGCCAAAGAGGGGAGAGTTTCGGGCGTTTCTTCTGACTCAAGAACGGTTCTTCCAGGCAGTCTTTTTATTGCAAAAAAAGGGGCGGCAGCACATGGAATAAATTTTATTGCGGCGTCTGTTGCATCGGGTGCAACAGCTGTGCTAACGGATATCTATAATCCTTTTTTGCAAGGGGTGTATCAAGTTATTTATTCAGATATTTCTAAGATTGAAGGGCTCATTACGGAGCGCTATTATGGATTTCCATTTATTAGGATCAATGAGCCTTCATACCAGGTTGTCCCAGGCTTTGGGAAATCCTTTTTTGGAGGAAAATGTGCAGCTCCCGTATTTAAAAATATCATGGAAAGATCACTCAAATTTTTAGGGATTGAGCCAGATGATCCATATGGATATCCCAAAGGCGATCCACGAGCAAACGAAGAGCTTGCAGATTATTCCCAAGAGATCAAAGATCTAAAAAAACAGTTTCATGAGTGGAATTAACCTAGGGTTTTATAAAGAAAGTTAATGAATTGAATCGAGGAATACGTTGGCCTTCACCACTATGACTCAAATGTTTACTATTTAGAATGTGAAAAGTTTCGTTTGAAATACGGGGATAGTTAGTAAAAAGATTCTTAAGGAATTGAGGGTCATTCTTGACCATATAGTTAATATACTTCTTGTACCGAATTTTTTCAAACACTGGATTGCCAATGAGTTTAAGTTCGTTCTTTGTTTGCTTGTCAATAATGTCGCGCCACGCTTTACAAACTCTAGCAAGGCGTGGATCACCAACTCTAGATAAAAGCATACAATGCAATTCTATTGGAAGATTATGAATATTTACTACAGCCATTGGATTTCCTCGTTTTTTCATTAACTATATAATTGTGTTCACAAATTATACGCTGGATTATTTTTATAAGAACATTTTTTTAGAATTAGATTCGGCGTCACATATATATGGGGTCTTAAAGAACGTGTTGGAATGGAGTTTATGACTTTTATAGCAAGGTAAAGTTGGTCGGCTCTAACTAAAGCGTTAACAAGGAGTTTAAAATTCATCTCTTGCCGACTGGGAGATAGTAACTGTACAATTTTTATCAAGTGAGGAAGATGTGGCAGGTACTTTATTATATCATTACCACAGCATACAGTTTCGATAATCTGTTGATATCGGCTCTCGCGTCTAGATTCTTGGGCAATACATTTTATTAAATCCAGTATTTTAATAAAATTTTCTGGCTCTTTTTGAATAGCAACGCCGCAAAAAGTCACTAAAATATTACTTAATACCTTTTCATCATCAATCAAAAGAGTACAGACAGATAGTATTTCGGTAAATGTTTGTATTTCTCCATAAAGGTTAAATATTAATTCAGTAAGATCACTGTCAAGGTTTTCTGGTCGTTGAAGAGTCAGCAAAAGGATTGCATTATAAATCTTTGCATGGTTTTCCGTGAATGAAGTTATTATTCCGTTAGAAATTATAGTAATAATTTCATCTATCGTACATTGAGATTGTGCTTTTAATGAGATAAGATTTTTAGGGGTTGTAGAAGATGTTATTTTTTTAAGAGACTCGCATTGAGCTTCAGTTATTTTTTTATGCAACGCTAGAACAGTACTCTCATGGATAGTAAAAGGAGTTAGTGTTCTTTTAAGGGAAGACGTGCCATCTAATAGATCCTTAATAATTCTACCTATTTTTCTATTTACGATGCAGGGAGCCTCTTTTTGCGTTAGTATTAACCACGCTTTCGAAGTGCAGGCGCAACATTGTAGGCTAAAATCGTCTAAATGCCTTAGTATGAGACTAAAAGAGTCTGGATCTGGATTTGTCGCGTAGTTAAGTCCTTCTGTAGAAGGGGTATGGTTGGGTGAATTTGTAATATTATTCAAAATAACCTTTAGTTTATTAAATATATTATACCACACTCTTAATTAAAAAAACAATTATCTTTAATAAATAATTAAGTTGGTTTGTTGAGAAGTTGTTATTTGGAATAAAGCCTGTAGGGAGCTGGGGATTTATACACAAACCGATTCAAGACTTGGGTTTTTCTTGGCTTTTACTCATGATGTTCACATACTGATATAGTTGATAATTGTAAATGTGTGGCTATTTTGCTATTAAAAAAGCTTTTTCAGGGAATTGATGTAGAGTTTTCTAAGGGAGCCAAAGAGGGGAAAATTTCGGGCGTTTCTTCTGACTCAAGAACGGTTCTTCCAGGAAGTCTTTTTATTGCAAAAAAAGGGGCGGCAGCTCATGGAATAAATTTTATTTCGGCGGCTGTTGCATCGGGTGCAACGGCAGTGTTGACGGATATCTATAACCCTTTTTTGCAAGGGGTGCATCAAGTTATTTATTCAGCTATTTCTAAGATTGAAGGGCTTATTGCGGAGCGCTATTATGGATTTCCATCAGCTAAGCTTTTTATGGTGGGAATTACGGGCACTAATGGAAAGACTACGACGTCTTATTTGATAAAGCATTTGCTAGATGGGAAAGGGCATGACTGTGGTTTGATGGGGACTATTGAGACGGTTATTGGTAAGCATCAATTCCCAAGAACTCATACGACATCTGATATTTGTACAAATCAAAAGCTTTTATTTGAAATGGTAAAAGCTGGGTGCAGATCATCTGTCATGGAAGTATCTTCTCATGCGTTAGATCAAGGGCGAGTAGAGGGGGTGGAATTTGATGTCGCTGTCTTTACAAATCTTAGTTTAGATCATCTAGATTATCATAGGAATATGGATGAATATGCAAATGCTAAGGGAAAGCTTTTTGAGTCACTAAAATCTGATGCCTTTAAAAAAAAGGGGGCAAAGCTTGCAGTAATCAATATGGATGACAGCTTTTCGGAATTTTTTTTAGAAAAAGCACAGGCGGAGGCGATGACCTTTGGCATGGAAAAAAATGCAGATTTGCGAGCTATAGATGTGGAGTTTTCGATGAAGCATACAAAGTTTACTTTGCAATATCAAAATTGTAGATATGCAATCAAAACGGCTCTTCTTGGAAAATTTAATGTTTATAATACTCTTGCGGCCATGGCTGTCGCTCTTAAGGCAGGACTTACCCTTAAGGAAATTACCCAAAAGCTAATAACGTTTAAATCAGTGCCTGGAAGGCTAGAAAAGGTCTTTGTAAAAAATGGGGCGTATGTGTTTGTTGATTATGCACACACTGACAAGGCTCTCGAAAATGTTTTAAAAACTCTTCATGAGTTGAAGCAGGGGAAGATTATAACGGTGTTTGGATGCGGGGGATGCAGAGACCTAGAAAAGCGTCCACTTATGGGCTCTCAAGCAGAGAAATTTTCCGATTTTGTGATTGTTACAAGTGATAATCCAAGAAGCGAAGATCCACAAAAAATTTGTGACCAAATCATTTTGGGTTTTAATGATGCAAAAGGGTATGTTGTAGAGTTAGACCGAAAAAAAGCAATTACGCGTGCATTATCCATGGCAAAAAAA
>DAOWHK010000054.1 GCA_030641465.1 Parachlamydiales bacterium
AAAGAGGGATTAAAAAGTAAAATACTCTTAATCCCAGAAGCTTTTTTACACTTGAATTAGATTTTTTTGCCAGATGCACGCATCGTTCTAACAACTGCACTTAGTCCTAGTTTATCAATTGTACGCATAGCATGCGTAGATAATTTAAGGGTGATAAAACGATTTTCTTCAGAAAACCAAAATCTTTTTTTGAAGACATTAGGAAGAAAACGACGTTTTGTTGTTCCTGTAACATTGAGTCCAATCCCTTTTTTCTTTTTCGCGATTCCTCGTCTTGAGTATTTCTTCCCTTGACCAGGCTTTTTTCCAGTGACTTGACACATTCTTGTCATCGTAATTCTCCAACAGTATTTTTTTCATCATCATAGCACTTCCTTCGCATATTTCACAAGAGTGTTGATTTATTCTTTTGCAATCGTTAAAAAAAGATTTTACGCAAAATTTTGGAGTGATGTTGGAAGAGTACTATGCAGACCTTGTGGTGATCGGATCAGGACCTTCTGGACAGAAGGCTGCGATTCAGTCAGCAAAGCTTGGAAAAAAAGTGGTGATGATAGAAAAAGATCAATATCCAGGTGGCGCTTGTTTAAATTCAGGCACGATTCCTTCAAAATCGCTTCGGGAAGCGATTATCGATCTTACGAATTTTTACAGAAGGAGTTTTTATGCAAAAGAGAAAACGCGAGACAAAGAAATCTCTATTAAGGATCTAAATTATCGATTAAATTGTGTCTTAGATCAGCAACGTGAGATGTTTCTCAAGCAGTTTGAGAGAAATAAAATCAGGCTTCTTTCTGGATCAGCTTCTTTTGAAAATATGCAGCAGGTGAATGTGACAAATGCAGAAGGGGCTATTACGCATAAAGTCACAGGGGAATTTTTTATTATTGCAACGGGATCAAAGCCGCGCAATCCAAATAATGTGCCCTTTGATGACAAAAGAGTTTTGGATTCGACAAGACTTCTCTCCATTGAAAAGCTCCCAAAGTCCATGCTTGTTTTAGGAGGGGGGATTATTGGTTCAGAGTATGCAAGCTTTTTTGCAGCTCTTGGAACAAAGGTGACGATTATCGATAAGAAAGAACAGATGCTTCCTCTTTTAGATAAAGAAATTGGCCTGCATTTACAAAACTCACTGACTGATATTGGTTTAGAGTTTTTGGGCAAAAAAGAAGTAAAAGAAATAGTTCAAAAAAATGACCAAGTTGTGGTGAAATTCAAAGAAGGTGATACAATTGAAGCCGAAACGCTTTTGTATGCTCTTGGAAGAATTGCAAATGTTGATCATCTCCATATTGATCGCGCAGGGATCACAGTTGATGAGAAAGGGTACATTCCTGTGAATGCTCTTTTTCAGACGTGTGTGCCCAGTATTTATGCGATTGGAGATGTAATTGGAGGTCCAGCGCTTGCATCAACAAGTATGGAACAAGGAAGGCTTGCGGCGCGTCATGCTTTTGGAAAAAAGACGCATCATTTCCCTTCTTTTTACCCAATCGGGATTTACACAATTCCTGAAATCTCTTCTTGTGGATACACAGAAGAAGCTTTAAAAGAGCTTGGGTTTCAATATGAGGTTGGTAGGTGTTATTACTACGAGATTGCTCGCAATCAGATCACTGGAAATGATCCAGGGATGTTTAAGATTTTGTTTCACCGAGACACCCTTGAAATATTAGGGATACACATTATTGGAAGAGCCGCAACGGAAGTGATCCATATTGGACAAGTTGCGATGACCTTTAATGCAAAGGTTGATTATTTTATTGACCAAGTGTTTAACTATCCAACCTATGCAGAAGGGTATCGGATAGCAGCGCTAAACGGATATAATAAACTTGTAAGGAATTAGTCTATGGCGATTTACAATATTTTTGAAAAGGAAGAGGAATATCAAGCGCCGGAGCATCAGCTCACGGAGCTTTCTCCTAAAATACAGGAAGAAACGCAAGAAAAAAAATCTTCCCTTTTTTCAGGAGAACATTTTTTTGCAACGATTTGTGCAAGGCTTTTCTTTTTTATGTTGATGCTTTTAGATCTTTGCTGGGGAGTTTTTAATGTAGTAAGATTGATCGTTTTTTCCTCGGTCTGTTTACTCACTGGAATGCGGATTGCCTATACAAAAACACTTCTTTCTAAAGCATATCTAAACTTTAAGCGCTCCCTTGTATGCGCAGTAGCTCTTTTAGTCGCGATTATTTGCCCAGCACTCGGCGTTATGTTCGCCTGTAGTTATTTTCTCATGTATGACAAGGAAGGGATTGATGAAGTTGTCCCATCTGTTCTTCGCTCTCAGTTTAAAGAGTTTTTTACAAAT
>DAOWHK010000081.1 GCA_030641465.1 Parachlamydiales bacterium
ACTATTTCCAAACTTAAACCGACCTTTCTAGAGAGATCAGAGCGATTAGAGCAGCTGCGATTTTTAGAAAATGGGATGCAAATCCATGTTCATAAGACAGATGTAGATACAATCGGCATTGACCATTTAGAAGATTTAATAAAAGTAGAAAAAGAACTTCAAGCTAGATAATATCACCGGGTTTTCCTATAATCACCTCTTAATTTAAGGAGATTGGATATGGGGACAGCAGTAGGGCAAACAAGTAATTTGCAAGGAGCTACAGAGCAAAATTCTTGTTATAGTTTTGTTTGTGACGTTCTTGAGAGGATCCGCTCGATTCTAGCGAGGTTTTTTTCCAGTATCATAGAATATTTTACAGGAAGCGGTGAAGCAGTAATCCCTCCTCAAGTAGCACCGGGCATTTCTTCTGCAGTGCTTGACAGGCGAGCTGCCGCTATTCAAGCCGAGCTTAGAGCTACAAATACGGAAGACCGCGCATTTTGGGAAACTAGAATGCAGGGTTTAAAAAATAATTATATCGTTAACTTATCTAGGACTAGGACAGAGGATATTCTTTACTCCGACGCTCTTCAATTGCCTCAAATACCAGCAATTGGTCATTACCCAGACGGGTATGATTTTTGGGAGACAGCTCTTGTTGTTAAGTTGCCAAGAGCGCAGTTGCAAGCTTTTCCAGAAGCCATTCAGCATAAGTTTCGCGCGCTTGATGATAATGCACTAGACCTTTTTCTTATTGTTGGAACAGATCATAGATTTCCAAATAGACTCGATCGAAATATTGTCATGCACTCGATTGCTTATCCAGACCTTCAACATGGAGAGTCCAGGCATTTTAATGCAGAAATGGGGATTTTTGATCCGATTGGCGTAGAAGCAAGTCGGCAAAGTCCAATTGCCATAAACGGATTTAATACGCACGATATTTTCCCTCATCCAGCAGGTGGAGGAAACATGGCTCTATCTCCAAATAATGCAAGATTCACTGTACCAGAGGGCAGTCCAATTAGCAGTTTTGCCACTGCATCGACCCTTCCTAATGGAAGAGCTGTTGCTACGCAAGTGATATTGCTACACGATTTAGAAAATCTTGCAGCAGTACTAATCAGTGATGAGGTGAGAAATCAATATCGGAGTTTAACAGAAAATCTTGAAGCAATCGAAAATAGTGGTCTAGCACCAGATGTTTTTGCGCGCATACAGCGTATGCTTACATTCCCTGAAATTACACAAGTACATGAGTAGGTAAGCAATGTCAACAAAAGGGCTGCTTGAAGAGAGGGAGGAGTATAAGTATGGATTTTCCACAGAGATTGAATCCGCTACTTTTCCAAAAGGTCTAACAGAAGATACTGTTCGAGCAATTTCTTTTAAAAAAAATGAGCCAGAATTTTTACTTGCTTTTCGGTTAAAAGCGTATAAAAAATGGCTAGAAATGGAAGAGCCAACGTGGTCTAATTTACACTATCCCAAGATTGATTTTCAAAATATCCGATACTACTCAGAACCAAAGAAAAAACAACAGTTAAGTAGCCTTGAAGAGGTGGATCCTGAAATTCTGAAAACTTTTGAAAAGCTTGGAATCCCACTCGATGAACAAAAAAGACTTGCGAATGTTGCAGTGGATGTTGTTTTTGATTCTGTATCGCTTGGAACGACTTTTAATCAAACCTTAGTAGATGCTGGCGTGGTGCTTTGCTCGATTTCTGAGGCTGTAAAAAAATATCCAGAAATTTTGAAAAAGTATCTAGGAACCGTTGTCCCGATTGGAGATAATTATTTTGCAGCGCTTAATTCTGCTGTATTTTCTGATGGATCGTTTGTCTACATTCCAAAGGGCGTTAAATGTCCAATTGAGCTTTCTACCTACTTTCGTATTAATGAGAGAGAAACAGGGCAGTTTGAAAGAACTTTAATTGTAGCAGAAGATGGGTCCTCCGTAAGTTATTTAGAAGGGTGCACAGCTCCTGCCTATGATGAAAATCAACTGCACGCAGCAGTTGTTGAGCTCGTAGCACATACTAGAGCGGAAATTAAGTATTCTACAGTGCAAAACTGGTATGCAGGAGATCGCTTGACCGGAAAAGGGGGTATTTTTAACTTTGTGACGAAACGGGGCAAGTGCTTGGGATATAAATCGAAAATTTCTTGGACACAGGTAGAGGCTGGAGCTGCGATTACCTGGAAATATCCAAGTTGCATTTTAGAGGGCGACAGCTCCGTTGGAGAGTTTTACTCTGTGGCTCTCACTAATGGTTTTATGCAGGCAGACACTGGTACAAAGATGATCCACATTGGAAAAAACACAAAATCCACTATCATTTCCAAAGGAATTTCTGCGGATCAGTCGCATAATACCTATCGAGGGCTTGTACATATTTCACCAAAAGCTAAAGGCGCGCGCAATTACACGCAGTGCGATTCAATGCTCGTTGGAAATAAGTGCTCAGCAAATACATTTCCCTATATTGAAGTGCATGAAAAATCTGCAGAGGTTGAGCATGAAGCATCGACTTCGAAAATGAATGAAGATCAGCTCTTTTACTTAGAGTCGAGAGGACTTTCTAGAGAAGATTCTATTCAACTGATCGTAAATGGCTTTTGTAAAAAAGTGATTAAAGAGTTGCCTCTTGAATTTGCCGTGGAGGCGCAAAAATTATTAACGTTAAAATTGGAAGGATCCGTTGGGTAACTTACTTGAAATTCATCAATTATCTGTCGCTATTGAGGAAACTCCGATCTTAAATGGGTTTAATCTCACAGTAAAAAAAGGGGAGATTCATGCTCTTATGGGACCTAATGGTGCTGGGAAGTCCACTCTTGCAAAAGTACTAGCAGGTCATCCAAGCTACGATGTGACAAAAGGAGAGGTATACTTTTGTGGTGAGAAGCTGCTTGAAATGGATGTAGATGAAAGGGCAAAGCTTGGCCTTTTTATGGGTTTTCAATATCCAATAGAGATTGCAGGGGTCAGTAACTTTGATTTTTTATATCACGCCTACAGTGCATCGCAGGAAAAATTAAGCGAAGAGGAGTTTAGAGCCCATCTTCTTGTGCACATGAAAAAAATGGATATGAAAGAAGAGTTTTTAATCCGCGATCTGAATAGTGGGTTTTCTGGCGGAGAGAAAAAACGGAATGAAATTTTACAAATGTCCGTATTAAACCCCCGTCTTGCCATTCTTGATGAAACAGATTCAGGACTTGATATTGATGCAATGAAAATTGTGGCAGAAGGGATAAAGTCTCAAATGAATGCAGAAAAAGGTCTTATTCTCATTACACACTATCAGCGCCTTTTAGATTATATCAGGCCAGATTATGTACATGTAGTAAAGGATGGGAAAATTCAGTACTCCGGGGGATACGATTTGTCCCTAAAGCTCGAAGCGGAAGGGTATGATTGGATATGACCCTAGCTAAGAGTTTAAATCAGATTTGGAAGGAAAGATCACCGTCTTTGCAGCAGAAAAATGCTTGGGATACCCTTTGGGAACTTGGTCTGCCGGATAGAAAAGTCGAAAATTTTAAATATATCCCCCTTTTGCGCTTATATCAAAATCCTCTTACAGTACAAAAAGAGCAATTTACTGTTGTAAATCTTCCAAAAGGTGCGATCGAGTTACCCTTATCAAAAGCAAAAAAAGCTTATGGCCCTTTATTGCAAAAAAAAGAGCGCAGCCTTCTTCAAGAAGAAAAAAGCCCTTTTGCTCTTTTAAATTATGCATTAGCTGAAGATGGGCTATTTCTCTATTTCCCACCAAATATGAAAACGGATGCTCCTGTTGAGATTCATATCAGCGGCTCATTTCCAAGAGTGCATATTTTTGTTGGAAAACAGGCAAGTATTGATTTAGTAATTAATATTGATGCTACTTCTTTATTTTCCAGTCCACTTCTTGATATTACAATGGAAGATGCAAGCTCCCTTGCAATTTATAGCGACCTTTGTTTACCAAAAAATTTGTGGTTTTTTGAAAATGTGCGGGCCTCTTTAAAAAAAGATGCAACTCTTAGTTACAGGTCCATTACAGATGGAGCAAAAACCATTAGACAAGATCTAAAAATGAAATTAGAAGGAGAGCGCTCCTCAGCAAGTCTTTCAGGGCTTAGTCTTCTTAAAAGTACAAATGAGGCGCATTGCAATATTCATATGGAGCATATTGCGCCAAACACAACATCATTTCAGCAGTTTAAAGGGATCTTATCTGGCAAGAGCCGCAGTAGTTTTTCGGGAAAGATTTATGTACACAGGCAAGCTCAGCAAACAAATGCCTACCAAAAGAGCAATCAACTCCTTCTTAGTGATAGCGCCAAAGCCTTTAGCTCACCAGGTCTTGAGATTTTTGCAGATGATGTGAAAGCAACTCATGGGGCAACAATTTCGCAGCTTAGTGCTGAGGAGTTATTTTATCTGAAAACAAGGGGACTTTCTGAAAGCGTTGCAAAAAAAGCCTTAATGAAAGGATTTTGCAGTGAAATGCTTCAAACAATCCCATGCAAAACTATTCAGAGCTCATGGAAGCAAAAACTTGCGAGTATTTTATTAGATTTTGATGAGGTGCAGCCTTGAGTTATGATATCTGGAAATATCGCTCCGATTTTCCCATGATGAAAAAGACAATGAATGGACGGCCGCTTGTTTATCTAGATTCTGCAGCAACTGCGCATAAACCAGAATCTGTTATTAATGCAATCACGCAATTTTATCGCGATGAGTATGCAACTGTTCATCGCGCAGTGTATGAGCTTGCAGCAAGATCCACAGAGATGTATGCTGGCGTTAGAGAAAAAGTTAGGGAATTTATCAACG
>DAOWHK010000017.1 GCA_030641465.1 Parachlamydiales bacterium
AGAAATAGGAAAGCTTACAGCATTAACAGCATTAGGTTTCAGAAATAATCAGCTGACAGCACTACCAAAAGAAATAGGAAAGCTTACAGCATTAACAGCATTAGGTTTCAGAAATAATCAGCTGACAGCACTACCAAAAGAAATAGGAAATCTTACAGCATTGGCAGGGTTAGATCTCACAAATAATCCGCTGACAGTACTACCTGGTGAAATATGGAAGCTGACAGCATTAAAAACATTAGGTCTCGAAAATACTCAGCTGACAGTACTACCTGCAACAATATGGAGTCTTACAGCATTACGAAAGTTAAGTCTCTCAAAAAATCAGCTGACAGTACTACCTGGTGAAATATGGAAGCTGACAGCATTAGAATATTTATATCTCTCAAAAAATCAGCTGACTGAGCTACCAGTAGAGATAGGGGGTCTTACAGGCCTAAAACTGTTACATATTGCAGGCAATTCGCTTAAGCAGTTACCAGGTAATTTAGCGAGGAGAATTTCTATTCTGGGGTTCCCAAAAGATCTTACTTTGCAATGGGAGCGAGATGTTCAGGCTTATCAAGCTTTATCAGTAGAAAGGCAACACAGAGTGCATGAGTGGATACGGGATGATGCGGGAAAGCCGCCGGGAGATGACGACTTTGGAAGACATCATTTATTGGATGATCTTGAGAAATTTCACAAGGCAATGCTCCCATTCACTCATGTAGCTTGCAACCTTTTATAGGGTTAAGAGCGATGCAAGAGAGCCTAAGTGGCTGTTGGTATTTTCGCCCATATAGGGGCTTATTATCCGGAAGGGCTTGTTGTGGTCCTTTTTGCGGGGCTTATATTTATTGGATTTTTCATCGCTTCAAAAGTATTAAAAATGATGAGAAAAGATTTTTTCGTTTTACTTGCAGCAACTCCAGTATTGCCTGTTCTAGTTATGGTGTTTTTTACAGGACTTTCCATTGTCATTTTAAAGAGCAAACAATTCCCACAATCTTACAAAAAGCTTCTTACAATGTTTTTGAAATGGAAGGACAGGAGAATGAGCCTCATGAGATCGTGATATCTTCATATGCTCCAACAGAGCAAATTGGAAACATGAAAAAGATGGGTATAGTATTAGATGAAACAGGGCGAGCATACTCCATCAAAACAAAAGGGTATGGAAAAGTCACAAAAAAAGAAGAAACAATCACCGGTCAAAGAGAAGCTGAGTGCCAAGAATAATATCTGAAGTGGAAGGGTTATTCAATACTTCCTTAAAAGAGCGCGCAAGTTGCTTTGTGTCTATCTATTACTTGGAGATCTGCAAGTGAGATCTAACCCTGCCAATGCTGTAAGGTTTCCTACGTGTTGTCAGATATAGAGCACTATTGTGCCTCGGATAGGCATATACACTAGAGCCTTCTTACTGATGCCATGCAATTGTCAACCCAACTAAATGATTTAGGGCTAGCAGGAAATGTTGAGGTTAATTTATACAAAAATTAAATCCCGATATAATAAAGGAAGCTCTGATTAACTCCGAAATTTCAATTTTAGATGGATTTTTGAAAAAAAATTCTTTTTGGAGAAACAAGCTAACTACTTATAGTTAGTGGTTTGCGAAAAAATAATTTTTTCCAAAAAGGCGCTGAAGTTGAAACAACGGAGTTAATCAGGGCTTCCTAAAGGTGTTTATGAAAAAATTGATAAACTTTGGAAACCAGATAGGTTTTTTCTTTATCTTGTTATTTGTTTTGTGTTTCGCTTGGTTTTGGTTGCATCCGGTGCATCAGGAATTGCATAAGCAATTACTTGAGCTTGCTTTCTATGGTTATAAAGGGATGGACTTAACTAGTTTTATTTTTGGTGTGATTCAAAGCTATGTTTGGGGATATGTCGGTGTAGCTATTTGGTGTTTATCAAGTTGTTGTACAAAAAATCGAAATGGATAACTCAATCTATTTTCCAATTATTTATGGAGTATTAGAGTTTTACTAATAACCGCCATAGGTGCGGGAGTACTCTTTTAATTCCTTTTTTGAGAAATATGGGGGAGTGTAACCTTCGTATTGAACGACGGTGAACATGCCAGCCCATGCATGATAGGCAATATGACAATGCATCGCCCAGACACCTGGATTATTCGCGTCAAATTGGACTTTTACCGTTTGATTTGGCATGACAAGTACTGTATCGCGCAGGGCGCCAGCAAAATGCTCATTGTCAATTGCTACAATTTGAAAAACATGTCCATGTAGATGCATGGGGTGAGCCATTGGGGTATTATTAACAAACACCATTTCAACTCGCTCCCCTTTTTTTACAAGTAGAGGCTCATTATTTGGCCAAACTTTATTGTTTATTGACCAAACATAGTATTTCATATTTCCGCCGAGTTCTACGTTTAGAGTGCGATCTACTTTGCGTTTTTTAAGAGGGTGCAGGGCATGCAGCTCTTTTTCAAAGCTATTGGAGATGGCTCCAATTTGTGTTTTTGCGCGAGAATGAATAGAAGGTGTTTGTGCATCTTGCGTTTTCAAAATACATCCCGTAAGTTTATCTGTTCCTTCGCTTTGGGCAAGAATGGGAAATGAACCTCCTTCTTTGGGAATTGTCACAAGTACATCCACACGCTGCGCTGTGGCTAAAGGAAATTCATTGAAGGATGTGGGGATGATGGGATTACCATCGACAGCTATAATTTTACCAGGTAGATCACCTAAATAGACTTGGAAGCCTGTGGAGGTCGCGCCATTAATTAATCTTAATCGAATCGTTTCTCCAGGAGATGTGGGGTAAATTTTAGAGTTATCTAGGGTAGTACGATTTGTGAGGAAAGCGTCAAACTTTACATCATTTATGCTAGAGGGCCTAT